>NZ_JBEZKJ010000119.1:0-21327 GCF_040651675.1 Streptomyces sp. NPDC048415
CGCCGCCGTCCCAAGATCGATACACCACAGCGATCAATAACGCTCGTGTTTACGAGAACAGGACCCTTGACGAGCTGGTAAGACGGGGGCAAGGCCCCGGTGCCGGGAGCGACCGTCCTTGACGGATCCGCCCCGGCGCCGGGCGCCACCGAGGCCAAGGGCGGCGATCAGCCGTTCCGCATCGTCGCCGTCACCTCCTGTCCCACCGGCATCGCGCACACCTACATGGCGGCCGAGTCGCTGGAGAACGCCGGCCGCGAGGCGGGTGTCGAGGTCGTCGTCGAGACCCAGGGCTCGGCCGGTTTCGCCCGGCTCGACCCGGCGGTCATCGCGGCCGCGGACGGCGTGATCTTCGCGCACGACGTGCCCGTACGGGACAAGGACCGCTTCGCCGGGAAGCCGACCGTCGACGTCGGTGTGAAGGCGGGCATCAACAAGCCGGCCGAACTGATCGCCGATGTGCGGGACAGGGCGGCGCGCGGCGAGGTCACCTCAGGCTCGGCTCCCGGCACGCCCGTCGAGCGCGCCGGTGAATCCGGCGAGGGCTACGGCACCAAGCTCCGCAAGTGGCTGATGTCCGGCGTCAGTTACATGGTCCCATTCGTCGCCGCGGGCGGTCTGCTGATCGCCCTCGGCTTCGCGATCGGCGGCTACAAGATCAACAAGGCGCCGTCGGTCATGGACCACTTCCTGTGGACCCAGGCCGACAGCTGGGGCGCGCTGTTCTTCCAGATCGGCGTCGTCTCCTTCGGCTTCCTCGTCCCGGTCCTGGCCGGCTACATCGCGTACGGCATGGCGGACCGGCCAGGCCTCGTGCCCGGCTTCGTCGGCGGGGCGATCTCCCTCACCATCAACGCCGGCTTCCTCGGCGGTCTGGCCGCCGGTCTCATCGCCGGTGGTGTGGTGATCGGGATTCAGAAGGTCAAGATCCCGGCGGCCTTGCGCGGCATCATGCCGGTGGTGGTGATCCCACTGATTTCGGCGGCGATCGTCGGGTTCCTGATGTTCGTCGTGATCGGCAAGCCCATCGCCTCCGCCCAGAAGGGCATGACCGACTGGCTGAACGGCCTCACCGGCACCAACGCCGTCCTCCTCGGCACCCTGCTCGGCCTGATGATGTGCTTCGACCTCGGCGGCCCGGTCAACAAGGTCGCGTACACCTTCGCCACCGCCGGTATCGCCGTCGCGAGCCCCAGCGACTCGGCCATGAAGATCATGGCCGCGGTGATGGCGGCCGGTATGGTCCCGCCGCTCGCCATGGCCCTGGCCACGACCGTGCGCGGCAAGCTCTTCACCCAGACCGAACGCGAGAACGGCAAGGCCGCCTGGGTCCTCGGCGCCTCCTTCATCTCGGAGGGTGCGATCCCGTTCGCGGCAGCCGACCCGCTGCGTGTCATCCCCTCCGCGATGGTGGGCGGCGCGGTCACCGGCGCTCTGTCGATGGCCTTCGGCGCCACGCTGCGCGCCCCGCACGGCGGCATCTTCGTGGTCCCGCTGATCGGCAACCCGTTCCTCTACCTGATCGCCATCGCCGCGGGCGTCTGTGTCACGACCGCGCTGGTCGTCGTCCTGAAGGGCATGCGCAAGCAGGCCCAGGCGGGCGCCGCCCCGGGAGCGGCCGACGCTCCGACAGCGGCCAAGGCCGAGTCGAAGGAGCCGGTCGTCGCGGCTTGAGCGGCCAACCATCCGCCCTTTTAGGGCATCTGTGAGTTGTTCACCGCATCTGCGAGATGCGTCACGGTCCGGGACCAAAGTCCCGGACCGTGGTGTCTACTGGAGCGCATGCCTGAGCACGTGTCGATCCTCCAGCTGATAGGCGTGGCCGTTCTGGTCCTGGCGACCGTCATCTGGGTCGTCGGCCTGATACGCCTTCTGCGCCGGGACCGCTTCGAGGTCGCGGCGCGGCGCCACGGCGACACGCTCCGGGCCATTCCGCACCAGCGCCAGTCCGGCCCCGTCGCGGAGTCCGTCGAACTCACTCCCGAGGAACACGCCGCCTTCGCGGGCCTGGTACGCCAGTTCAGCGACAGCCGCCGCCCGTAGCAGGGGCTCTTCCTCGACCACCGGCGCGCGCCTTGGCCACCGAACCGGCGCGCACCAGTCAGCAGCCCTTGGGTGTGGGGCGCGCGCGAGGTCGCGTGCGCCGGTGTCAGCCCAGTCGCGCCGCGCGCCGTTCCATCGCGTCCCGCGCCGCGTCCTCCGTCGCGTACACCTCGCACATGTGCCGCCGGTCAGGCGTCACTGTGTGCTCGACCTCCCACAGGGAGATCTCCCGCCCGTCGCGCAGCAGGAACGCGTGCTCGTAGAGCGAGAAGCACAGCCCCGCCTGCCCGGCACGGCAAGGGCGCCCGAAGGCCTGGGTGATCTGGTGCGCGAACGCCTCACGCAGCAGAAGCGTCGAGATGTCGGCCCCGGGTCGGTCGGGGTTCTCCGCGCGCCGCAGGAGCCGGCGCGCGTGATCCGCCGAGTCGTCGGGGACGTACGCGTGGCGCGGCTCGGGGATCGGCGACAGCTGTACGAACACGGGCAGTTCGAAGTCCGGCGCGTCCGGCGGCAGCGGGAGCCGGGCCGTGGCGGCGCGCAACTCCTCCTCGTCGACGTACACCTCGTGCTGCGGATCGCTGCCGGGCGCCGTGTTGTGCACGAGCTCCCACAGCGTGACCGCCGAGCCGTCGGCGAGCAGCCACGTGTGCCGGTACGTCTCCCGGTGCAGCCCCGCGCTGTGGTGCGCGGAGTGCAGCGAGCTGTCGTGCGCCAGCGCGCAGTCGAGTCGCCCTATCGTCTCGTCGGGCAGCTCGAAGGAGTTCAGGGCGCGACCGAGGAGTCGCGCGAGATGCTCCTCCGGAGACTCGGGCGACTCGTGTGGTTCGTACGCTGCTGTCTCGTACGGAACGCTCAAGGTTTCTCCCGGCGTTGCTGCATGTCACCTTGTGGGTGCATACCGTAGCCCCTCGGTCGGACATCATGTCCGGGAACCGAGAAAACGTACGGACAGAAAACGGGCGGGCCGCGCGGCAAGTTCCCACGCGGCCCGCCCGGGCGTCAAAAGGCCCTCGTCAGACGGCGCTTCCCGCGGTCCACGCGCTCCACGACACGTTCCATCCGTTGAGCCCGTTGTCCGGCGAGACCGTCTTGTCGGGCGAGTTCTTGACCGTCACGACGTCCCCGACGAGGGAGTTGTCGTAGAACCACTTCGCGTTCGTGTCTCCCTGCGCGCCCTGCACGTCGGCCAGCCCCACACAGCCGTGGCTGGTGCCCTGCCGGCCGAACGGCGGATTCCCGCGGTTGTACCAGTAGTTGCCGTGAATGAACGTCCCCGACGACGTCAGCCGCATCGCGTGCGGTACGTCCGGGATGTCGTACTCGCCGCCGTATCCGACCGTCGAGCCGTTCATCCGCGTCTGGATGAACTTCTCCGAGATCACCATCTGTCCGTTGTACGTCGTGTGCTGCGGGCTGCCCGTCGAGATCGGGAGCGACTTGAACGTCTTGCCGTCGCGCACCACCGTCATGGTCTGCGTGCTGACGTCGACCGTGGAGACCTGGGAGCGGCCGATGGCGAAGGTGACGGTCTTCTTCTGCACCCCGTAGACGCCGTTCGCGCCCTGGACGCCGTCCAGGGCGATCTTCATCGTGACCTTGGATCCGGCCTTCCAGTACTCCTCGGGCCGGAAGTCGAGCCGCTGCGCCCCGAACCAGTGCCCCACGACCTGCTGCCCGCTGCTGGAGCTGACCGTGATGTGCGACTGGACGGCCTTCTTGTCGCTGATCACCTTGTCGAAGTTGAAGGAGACCGGCATGCCGACGCCGACCGTGGCGCCGTTGTCGGGCGTGTACGTGCCGATGAAGCTGTTGCTCGAAGAGACCGTGGTGAAGATGGAGTTGGCCGCCGAGGTTCGACCGTCCGCGTCCTTCGCCGTGGCCGATATCTGGTACTTCGTGCCTCGCTCCAGCTGCTCCTTCGGCTTCCAGGAGCTGCCGTTCGCGGAAATCGTCCCGGGCACGGCCGTCCCGGCTCCGGCCACCGTCATCTTCACGTCGGTCAGCTTGCCGTCGCTGACCTTCACGCCGGTCGCGTTGATGGACGCGCTCGTCGAACCGTCCTTGGCCGAGATGGCGATCTTCGCCGTGGACGTCTTGGTCGCGCTCCCGCCGTCCTTGCCGCTCTTGCTGTCGGCGTTGGCGTTGCCGCCGCAGGCGGTGAGGGTGAGGGCGCCGACCATCAGGGCGGCACAGGCCCCGAGTGCGCGCCACGCTGTCCTGTCCGGCGTTGTCACGGGCTGCTCCAGGTTCTCGTGATGTGGGTGGTCCGCTCCAGTTCGGGGAGAAAGAGCGAGCGGTGGCGCGCAGGGTTCCCTTCACCCGCGCCGAAGGCCAACGCGTGACAGAACCGGGACAATCGCCCCCGCGCATCCACCCCCCAACTCCCCGCCGCCCCATGCGCCCCGCTACCCGCCCCCGTACAACTCCTCGTACGACGGCCACACCCCGCCCGGCCCGTCCACCGACTCGGCGCCCCGCACCGCCCGCGCGATCGCCCGCGTCACCAGGTCCGCGCCGGCCGCGAGGATCTCGTTGAGCGCCAGGGGATTCGCTGCGTCGAGCGATCGGGCGCCGGTGGCCAGCGCGAACACCGTGTCCCCGTCGTTCAGCAGATGCACCGGCCGCACGGCGCGCGCGATCCCGTCGTGCGCCGTGCCCGCCAGCTTCTGTGCCTGTGCGCGCGTGAGGTCGGCATCCGTGGCGACGACCGCGAGCGTGGTGTGCAGCGGGGGAGGGCCGTTCTTCGCCGCGATCTCGGCGAGGCGCTGCCGGGCCGCCTCGTGCGCCTCGAGCGACGGGTATGCCGTACGCCCCTGGGCCAACTCTCCGTACAGTGCCCCCGTTTCGGGTTGCACCGCCGACCCCGCCGCGTTGGCCACCACCAGCGCGCCCACCGTGATCCCCGAGCCGAGCACCACGCTCGCGCTGCCGACCCCGCCCTTGATCTGCCCGATCACCGCGCCTGTCCCGGCGCCTACGCACCCCTCACGCACCGGGCCGCCCGGCGCGCTCGCGTCTGCCGCTTCGACCGCGGCCCGGCCAAGGGCCGCGTCGGGTCTGGCCCGGAAGTCGCCGCCGCGGCCCAGGTCGAAGACCGCGGCGGCGGGTACGACCGGCACGACGTGCGCCGGGTCGACGTCCACGCGCACCCCGCGGCCGCGCTCCTCCAGCCAGGCCATCACACCCGACGCCGAGTCCAGTCCGTACGCGCTGCCGCCGGTCAGCACGACCGCCTCGATCTTCTGCACGAGGTTGCGCGGATCCAGCGCGTCGGTCTCCTTGGTGCCCGGGCCGCCGCCGCGCACGTCCACGGCCGCGATCACACCGCCGTCGGGGGCGAGCACCACCGTGGACCCGGTGAGCCACCCGCCGCCGGTGCGGGTCGCGTGCCCCACCCGCAGACCCGCGACATCCGTCAGAGCGTCAACTGTCATGCCGCCAGTCTTCCCTGACCACCGTGTTCCTCGACCACACGGCCACGCAGGCGGCCCGGGCCCCTCCCTCAAACGGCCCTCGTTGCCTCCCGCGTGCCCATCCGCGCCGTCATCGTCACGCCGACCGCCACCGCCAGCGCCGAGACGATGCCTGCCACGAGCACCGCCCAGTCGCCCAGGAACGTGCACACGATGGTCAGCAGCGCGGTGGTCGGCAGGAGCAGCTGCTGCCCGATACCCATCTTGAAGTGGCGGGAGTGCAGCGCCCACACCGTGAGGAAGTACAACGCCGTCGGCAGTGTCACCGCGGCGGACGCCTCGAGCGTCGAGATGTGCGCCTTGCCGACCGCCTGCTCGACCGCCACCTCCAGACCCGCACCGATCGCCGCCGCCGACGCGAAGATCAGGTAATGGCCGTATCCCCACAGAAAAGCCTGCCGGTTGGACCGCAGATGCACATGGATCGGCACCACGAAGTAGATCCACCACGCGGAGAAGACGATCAGTAGCCCTCCCACGGCGATCGGCAGCAGCTCGCCCAGCGCCTCGTGCTCGTCGACGGCCGACTTCACGGCGACGGTGGCCGCGGCGATCGTCTCGCCCAGCACGATGATCGTGAACAGGCCGTAGCGCTCGGAGATGTGGTGCGGATGCCAGGAGGTGGCGAAGTCCTTCTCCGCGAAGACGGGCACGCACAGCTCGGCGATCGCCATGACCAGGAACACCCACGGACGGCCGGACTCCGGCAGGACCAGCAGTCCCAGCCAGCCGATCTGGCACAGCAGTACGCCGCCCGCGTACCGCAGCGCCATGGTTCTCTCGGCCGCCTCCGTGGATCGCGCCACCCGCAGCCATTGCGCGATCATCGCGAACCGCATGATCGCGTAGCCGAGCCAGACGGCCAGGAACTGGTGGTTCTCGAACGCCCGCGACACCCCGGCCGCGAGCACCAGGACACCGGCGATCTGCACCAGCGTCACGACCCGGTAGAGCGCGTCGTCGTTGTCGTACGCCGAGGCGAACCAGCTGAAGTTCATCCAGGCCCACCAGATCGCGAAGAAGATCATCGCGTAGTTGAGGATGCCCTCTTCCGCGTGCGCCTCGGTAACGGCGTGCACCAGCTGGACGCCCGCCTGGGCGATGGCCACGACGAAGCACAGGTCGAAGAAGAGTTCCAGCGGTGACGCGACCCGATGTGCCTCGTCGCGGCCGCGGGCGGTCATTCTGCGCAGTGGTCCCCGGCCGGTGGACCGTGGCGCCGCGGCGGGCTCGGAAGTGGGACTGGACGTCATACGGCCAAGCACAGCAGAAAAGTCCCGGAAATTCTTGTGAATGCATTCACAAGTTGCTTGGGGTCCAGGTCCCGAAGGGATGGCCAGGTCAGACGGGACGAGGGGGGGCGAGCCCGCTTCCGCGTACCCTGAAGGCATGAGTACCGCCCCCACCCCCGAGCCGCGCGATCCGAAGTCGGCGCTGGACTTCGACGATCCGCTGAGCCAGCAGTCCTCGGACGACACGGACCGTGGATGGGGCGAGCGGGCCGACAGCGCCAGTGACAGCGCGTCCGACCTGAAGCGCTTCCTCGACGAGAAGCCGCCCCACCACCTGTGAGCCCGGCCCCCGAGTTCCCGGGCCCAGGCCCACACCCCCGCCGTCAGTCCTGGTTGTGCCCCGAACCGCGGCGCGCCACGAGCGCGTCGCGGATCTCCTTCAGCACCTCCAGCTCGGTCACCTCGATGACCTCGTGCGTGCCCTCCTTCGCCCTCTGACGGGCCGTCTGTAGGGCCAGGTACTTGGCCATCGGCAGGACCATCAGGAAGTAGACGACGGTCGCGGTGATCACGAAACTGAGCGTCGCGCCCAGCACCGAGCCCCACAGGAGGCGGATGCCCGTCGCGTTGTCCCCGCTGCCGGCGCAGGGGCTTTTGATGCAGGCGCTGTAGCTGTCGAGGTTCTTCGTGCCGATCGCGCCCACCAGGGGGTTGACGAGGCCCTTCACCACTGAGTTGACGATGTTGGTGAAGGCCGCGCCGATGACCACCGCGACGGCCAGATCGACGACGTTGCCACGCATCAGAAAGGCCTTGAAGCCTTCCCAGACGCCGGATTGCTTCTTCTCGCTCACCAAGGGGCCCCTCTGCGCATGTCGTGGAACAAACAGCTCCGCAACCTACGTCAGGGCCCACTGAGCCTGTCCCATCAGGTAGCTGGAACGAGGGACTTGACACGAATTCGTCACTCATCGCAGCGTCACCGCCAGCCGTGACGTGGCACCCGCGCCGGCCAGCCGCGCCGCCGTCGCCCGCGGGACGGAGAGGACGACCAGCGCCCCGGTCTCGGCGGCGCCGACGTCCGGCACGTCGGTGACCCGTGCCCCGGCAGCGACCACCCGTACCTTGCCGCCGTTGTCCGCGGCGACCACATCGACCCGGTCGCCCGGCCGCAACAGGCTGACCGTGGCGCCGTCGGAGATCCGTACCGGTGCCATCACCCTCTCGACCGTGCGCCGCCCGCGTACGGGAGTGGGAGCGGATGCGGATGCGGCTGGGGCAGCGGTCGGCGGATGCCCGCGCGCCCGTTCGGCGTCACGCGGGCCCGCCGCCACGAGGGCCGCCGCTGTGACGGCGAGCCCGGCGGCGACGGCCCGCCTCTTGTGCCGTGTGAGGCGCCGCAGCTGATACCGCCCGCCACGCACGTGTACAGGAGCGAAGTGCGGCACCTCGCATGTCGGAGGCGCGTCCGCGCCGGGCGGGCGCATGAGAGGGGGGAGCTGTGCCATGGTGACCACCACCTGCGACGAGAGATCGGTTTGCGATCCCACGATGAGGCGTCGCGGCGCAGTCCGCCGGAGGCGGTGGACTACCGACGAGTTGTGGACAACTCGCTCACCCGAATGGGACGTTCCGCCCTCACCGCGTCCCGAACAACCTCGGCACGAACCACCGTCACGGCAGGTCGAAGCCCGGATTCATCCCGCCCAGCGCCGTCGTGCACAGACAGTCCCGCGTCCCGTTCGCCGGCAGTCCCGCGACCGCGTCGAAGAGCACGCCCCGCAGCCGGTCCACGTTCGCCGCGAACACCTTCAGCACCTCCTCGTGCGAGACGCCCTCGCCGGTCTCGGCGCCCGCGTCGAGGTCCGTGACGAGGTTCAGCGACGTGTAGCAGAGCTCCAGCTCGCGGGCGAGCGCGGCCTCGGGATGCCCGGTCATGCCGACCACCGACCAGCCCTGCGCCTGGTGCCAGAGCGATTCGGCACGCGTGGAGAACCGCGGCCCCTCGATCACGACGAGCGCGCCGCCGTCCACCGGCTCCCAGTCCCGGCCGCGCGCCGCTTCGAGGGCGACCTCGCGCCCGACGGGGCAGTACGGGTCGGCCAGCGACACGTGCACCACATTCGGCACCGAGCCGTCCGGCAGCGGCAGCCCGTCGAAGTAGGTCTGCGTCCGTGCCTTCGTACGGTCCACCAGCTGGTCGGGCACGAGCAGCGTTCCCGGCCCGTACTCAGGGCGCAGTCCGCCCACCGCGCAGGGACCGAGGATCTGGCGCGCGCCGACGGAGCGCAGCGCCCACAGGTTGGCCCGGTAGTTGATGCGGTGCGGCGGCAGATGGTGGCCGCGGCCGTGGCGCGGGAGGAAGGCGACCTGCCGCCCGGCGACCTCGCCGAGGAACAGGGAGTCGCTGGGCGGTCCGTAGGGGGTGTCCACCTGTATCTCGGTCACGTCGTCGAGGAAGGAGTAGAAGCCCGAGCCGCCGATGACACCGATCTCTGCGTTCGCCATGACGAGCACAGTAGCTGGCCCCGGAAACGCCGAAGACCCTGCCGTCGTATGACGACAGGGTCCCGCGAGAAAGCCTTTACGCGGCGGAGCTGCTGGACGAGCCGGTGCCCGACGACTTCGAGTCCGAGGACGACGACGAGGTCGTCGACGAGGAGGTCGAAGGGGTCGACGGCTTCGACGCCGACGAGCTGCTCGACGAGGAGCCGCGGCTGTCATTGCGGTAGAAGCCGGAGCCCTTGAAGACAATGCCGACGGCCGAGAACACCTTCTTCAGGCGGCCATCGCAGTTGGGGCACTCGGTCAGAGCCTCGTCGGTGAACTTCTGCACCGCCTCAAGGCCCTCGCCGCACTCGGTGCACTGATACTGGTAGGTCGGCACTTGTCTTCCTCCTGGCACTCTCACTCAATGAGTGCTAACGACGGTCCATAGTGACGTATTCCGCGAGATCAGTCCACTGTCACGGGCACTCGGTGACCGACGCCACGTGCGACGGTGCGACTCGGGGCCCGCGTGGCGAGCCGTGACCGCAGCGCCACCAGGGTCGCCAGAGCCAGCGCGGTACCGGCCATGGGCACCAGGAAACCGGCGCCGCCCCAGAGGCGGTCCTCCAGCTGTCCGGCGACCGTGACGGCCGCCGCCTGCCCCAGCGCGACCGCGCCGGTCAGCCATGTGAAGGCCTCGGTGCGTGCGGTCGCCGGGACCAGGCCCTCCACCAGGGTGTAGCCGGTGATGAGAGCGGGAGCGATGCACATGCCGACCAGTAGGCCGACGCCGGCGAGTACGACCACGGAGTGAGCGGCCCACAGTCCGGAGGCGGCCAGGGCGAGGGCCGCGTATCCGACGAGGAGCCGTCGCTGCGGGGCCACCTTCCAGGCGACGGCGCCGCAGACGATGCCGGAGAGCATGTTGCCCGCGGCGAAGACGCCGTACAGGACGCCGTTCAGTCCCGGCTCGCCGATCGACTCACTGAACGCGGCCAGCGAGACCTGCATGCCGCCGAAGACGGAACCGATGCCCAGGAAGGTCGCGATCAGAACGCGCACTCCGGGGACCCGCAGAGCGGAAACGTGCTCCACGCGCGCGTGCCCGTCGACAGCGACCGAGGGCTGCGTGCTCTTCTGCGCCGCGAACAGCAGACCGCCGACCAGGGTCAGCGAGGCCTCGGTCAGCAGGCCGGCCGCGGGGTCCACGGCCGTGCACAGCGCGGTGGCGAGCAGCGGACCGAAGACGAAGGTCAGCTCGTCCGTGACGGACTCGAAGGCCGCCGCGGTGGTCATCAGGGGAGAACCCTGCAGCTTCACGCCCCAGCGGGCGCGCACCATGGGGCCGACCTGCGGCACCGAGGCGCCGGTCGGCACGGCAGCGGCGAAAAGCGCCCACAAGGGAGCGCCCGTCAGCGCGAGCGCCGTGAGCGAGAGGCCCGACAGGGCGTGCACCAGGACGCCGGGCAGCAGGACGGCCCGCTGCCCGTGACGGTCGGCGAGGCGCCCCGTGAAAGGAGCGAACAGGGCCATCGAGACACCGGTGACCGCGGCGACGGCACCGGCGGCTCCGTACGAGCCGGTGGTGTGCTGCACGAGCAGCACGATCGAGATGGTCAGCATCGCGAACGGCTGGCGTGCGGCGAAGCCGGGAAGCAGGAACGTCCAGGTGCCGCGGGTGCGCAGCAGCTGGCCGTAACCCGGGCGGGAGGTGACCGTGGATGCCACGGCCCGTGCCTTTCTGCCGCCTGGTAGCGCGCCCGTGCGGGGGCGCCGAGAGCTGTCCTCTTGCGCGGAACTGCGGTAGATACCGGCGCCACTGCGGGAGGGCGTCACGGCCGCCGTGCGGTCGCGCCAGCTCTGCGTCAGGCAGAGTTGGTTAGATCAAGGTGTGCCTTCATCGTACAGGGACGGGCGGGGCGGTGCCTGTGAAAACGAGCACCACGGCGGTGTTGGCCTGCGAATGCCCATCATCTCTTAACGTCACGTCTATCGTCCCGTTCCATTGCCCGCCGTGCCCAGCCAGCCGGCCAGCTTGCCGCCCTGGCCCACGGCGCGCAGTCGCCGCTCGGCGGCGTCCCGGACCGGATCGGTGGCCACCACCAGCAGTTCGTCGCCGCGCCGCAACACGGTCATGGGCAGTGGCACGAAGGACTTCCCGTCGCGTACGACGAGGGTGACGGCGGCGCCCGCGGGAAGCCGCAGCTCGCCCACCTCGACGCCGTGCATGCGCGACCCCTTGGGGATCGCGACGGACAGCAGGTGGCCGCGCAGCCGCTCCAGGGGTGCCGATTCGATGCCCAGGTCGGCGGCCTCCGCGGGCTCGCCCAGCCGCAGCGTACGGGCCAGCCAGGGCAGTGTGGGCCCCTGGATGAGGGTGTAGACGACGACCAGGACGAAGACGATGTTGAAGATCCGGCGGCTTCCCTCGATGCCGCTCACCATGGGAATCGTCGCCAGGATGATGGGCACGGCGCCGCGCAGCCCCGCCCAGGACATCAGCGTCTGTTCCTGCCACGGTATGCGGAACGGCAGCAGGCTGACGACGACGCTGAGCGGCCGCGCCACCATCGTCAGCACCAGGCCTATGACGAGCGCGGGCCAGATGTCGTCGCCCATCTCATGCGGCGTGACCAGCAGGCCGAGCAGCACGAACATGCCGATCTGGGCCATCCAGCCGAGCCCTTCGGCGAAGCCGCGCGTGGCGGGCCAGTGCGGCAGCTTCGCGTTGCCCAGCAGCATGGAGGCGAGGTAGACGGCGAGGAAGCCGCTGCCGTGCGCGAGCGCCCCGGCGGCGTATGCCACGACCGCGATCGCCATCACGGCGATCGGGTAGAGGCCGGAGGCGGGCAGCGCCACATGCCGCAGCCCGTACGAGCCGAGCCAGCCCACCGCGAGGCCGATGGCCGCGCCGATGGCCAGCTCCAGGGCTATCTCGCCCAGCAGCGTGTACCAGTGCTCCACCGGGCCGGCCGTGGAGAACGCGACGACGAGGATGACCACGGGAGCGTCGTTGAAGCCCGACTCGGCCTCCAGAACGCCCGTCACGCGCGCGGGGAGGGGTACTTTCCGCAGCACGGAGAAGACCGCCGCCGCGTCCGTGGAGGACACCACCGCTCCGATGATGAGCGCCTGCCGCCACTCGAGGCCGATCAGGTAGTGGGCCGCCGAGGCCGTGACGCCGACACTCACCGCGATACCGACCAGCGCCAGCGAGGAGGCGGCCGGAAGTACCGGCCTGATCTCCTTCCACTTCGTGCCGAGGCCGCCCTCGGCCAGGATCACGACCAGGGCCGCGTACCCGATGACCTGGGTCAGTTCGGCGTTGTTGAAGTGGACGTTGCCGACCCCGTCCTGGCCCATGGCGATGCCGATACCCAGGTACACGAGCAGGCTGGGGAGCCCGCTGCGTGACGAGATACGGACCGCCGCCACCGCGATGAGCAGGACGAGCGAGCACACGAGCAGGAGCTGGTTGAGGTGGTGGACAGTCAGCGGCCGTTCCTTTCTCGCCAATCCGGTCTCGCCAGGGCGAGTGCTCGGATCTGAACACTGGAAGCCGGTACTTCAGTGCAAGTACTTCGTTACCTTACCTAACTCTTGACGCTTTCTTGACGTTCCCGAGGGCAAGATCGAACGTTCGTGCTCCCGGTTCCCGACTCCGCGTCAAGGCGCGGTTGGCCCTGCGCCTATGGTTGCTCCAGCACTCCAGGACCGCCTGCCGCTCGCGTTAGGACAGCAAGGACAGCGATGCCCCCCAACACCACCGCCTCTTCCGGCCAAAAGCCCGGCAAGTCCGGCAGGAAGAAGGGGCGCAAAGCCCGTCTGTTCTTGATCGTCCTGGTTCTTGCCATCATCGGAGGCGTCGCCTTCGGCGCGTACTGGAGCATCAGCACGGTGCGCGCCTCCTTCCCGCAGACCCAGGGCTCAATCACGCTCGACGGGCTGTCAGGGCCCGTGGATGTCCAGCGTGACGGCTACGGGATCCCGCAGGTATACGCCTCCTCCGACGAGGACCTGTTCATGGCGCAGGGCTTCGTCCAGGCGCAGGACCGGTTCTACGAGATGGATGTGCGCCGCCACATGACCTCGGGCCGGCTGTCCGAGATGTTCGGCACGAGCCAGGTCAAGAACGACGAGTTCCTGCGCACCCTGGGCTGGGACCGGGTGGCGAAGAAGGAGTACGACACCAAGCTGTCGGCCGCCACGAAGAAGTACCTCCAGGCATACGCCAAGGGAGTCAACGCCTACTTGAAGGGCAAGGACGGCAAGGACATCTCCCTGGAGTACGCGGCCCTTGGTTTCACCAACGACTACAAGCCCCAGGAGTGGACCCCGGTCGACTCGCTGGCCTGGCTCAAGGCGATGGCCTGGGACCTGCGCGGCAACATGCAGGACGAGATCGACCGCTCCCTGATGACGAGCCGCCTCGGCCCGAAGCAGATCGCCGACCTGTACCCGGACTACCCGTACAGCCGGAACAAGACGATCGTCCAGGAGGGCGAGTACGACAGCATCACCAAGTCGTACGTCCAGGGCAGCTCGACCACCTCGACCTCCACGGCGGGCACTGGGCTGACGAACAACGCCACCGCGCCCTCCGGCCTGCAGAGCCAGCTGTCGGGGCTCTACAACGTCCTCGACGGCCTTCCGACAGCGGTCGGCGTGAACGGCAACGGCATCGGCTCCAACTCCTGGGTGGTCGACGGCGACCACACCATCACCGGCAAACCGCTGCTCGCCAACGACCCGCACCTGTCGGCCTCGCTGCCGTCCGTCTGGTACCAGATGGGCCTGCACTGCCGCAGCATCTCCACCAAGTGCCAGTACGACGTCTCCGGCTACACCTTCGCGGGCATGCCCGGTGTGATCATCGGACACAACCAGGACATCGCCTGGGGCATGACCAACTCCGGGGTCGACGTCACCGACCTCTACCTGGAGAAGCTCACCGGCGAGGGCTACCAGGACGACGGCAAGGTGGTGCCCTTCACGGCCCGCAAGGAGACGATCAAGATCGCGGGCGCCAAGTCCAAGACGATCGTCGTCCGGGAGACGAACAACGGGCCCCTGCTGTCCGACCGTGACGACGAACTCGTCAATGTCGGCAAGAAGGCCACCGTCGACACCGCGGCGCCCGACCGCGGCGACGGCTACGGCATCTCGCTGCGCTGGACCGCGCTGGACCCGGGCAAGTCCATGGACGCCATCTTCGCAATGGACAAGGCGTCGGACTGGACCGAGTTCCGCAAGGCGTCCGCGTCCTTCGACGTGCCCTCGCAGAACCTCGTCTACGCCGACACCAAGGGCAACATCGGCTACCAGCTGCCCGGCAGGATCCCCAAGCGCGGCGAGGGCAACGGCTCGCTCCCGTCGCCGGGCTGGGACTCCAAGTACGACTGGACCGGCTACATCAAGCAGGCCGAGCTGCCCTACGAGTACAACCCGAAGCGCGGCTACATCGTGACCGCCAACCAGGCCGTCGTCGACCAGGACAAGTACCCGTACACGCTCACCACGGACTGGGGCTACGGCACGCGCAGCCAGCGCATCACCGACCTGATCAAGACGAAGCTCGACGGCGGCGGCAAGATCTCGACCGACGACATGCGCCAGATGCAGCTCGACAACAGCAGCGAGATCGCCAAGCTGATCGTGCCGAAGCTGCTCAAGATCGATGTCGCCGACAAGAACGTCCGCGAGGCGCAGAAGCTCCTCGAGGGCTGGGACTACACCCAGGACGCCGACTCCGCGGCGGCCGCCTACTTCAACGCGACCTGGCGCAACATCCTCAAGCTCGCCTTCGGCAACAAGCTGCCCAAGGAGCTGCGGGTCAAGGGCCAGTGCCTGTACGTCGCCCCGGTCGACACCACCGGTCCTGCGGACGAGAACCAGACCGTGCGCGAGTGCGGCCAGCGCGACGCGGACCAGGCGCAGCCGGACGGCGGGGACCGCTGGTTCGAGGTGGTCCGCAAGATCATCGATGACGAGAACAACGACTGGTGGCAGTCGCCCAAGACGCGCACCGACAAGGCGACCGACACCCGCGACGAGCTGTTCGCGCGGGCCATGAAGGACGCCCGCTGGGAGCTGACCGCCAAGCTCGGCAAGGACATCGACACCTGGAGCTGGGGCCGGCTGCACCGCCTGTTCCTGAAGAACCAGACCCTGGGCACGGACGGTCCCACGTTCCTGAAGTACATGCTCAACCGCGGCCCCTGGAAGCTCAGCGGCGGCGAGGCGGCGGTCAACGCGACCGGCTGGAACGCGGCGGGCGGCTACTCGGTGGTGTGGGTCCCGTCGATGCGGATGGTCGTCAACCTCGGGGACCTCGACAAGTCCAAGTGGATCAACCTCTCCGGCGCCTCCGGGCACGCCTACAGCGCCCACTACACCGACCAGACGGACAAGTGGGCCAAGGGCGAACTCCTGCCATGGGCGTTCTCGGAGAAGGCCGTCGACCAGAAGACGAAGGACACGCTGGTCCTGAAGCCCTGAAGCCCTGAAGCCCTGAAGCCCTGACGGCCCGTTCGGCGAGAAGAAAGTGGCTCTCCACGCGCGCGTGGAGAGCCACTTGACGTGTGCGGTGCAGCGCCGTCAGTGGAAGCGGCGCACGCCCGAAGGGGTCACCACCGCGTGGACGGGCCGGTCGTGCGCCTCCTCGGGGACCCGCTGGACGACCTCCGTGTCGTACAGGAGCACCACCAGCGCGGGATCGGCCCCCGCACGCTCCAGGCGGGCCAGTACGCGGTCGTACGAGCCTCCGCCGCGCCCCAGGCGCATCCCGCGCGCGTCGACGGCGAGACCGGGCAGCAGAACGGCGTCCGCGCCCAGGACCGCCTCCGGCCCCAGCCGCTCGCCCGCGGGCTCCAAGAGGGCCATCTTTCCGCCGTGTTGGACACGGACGAGGGAGTCCGCTCCGGCATACGCCCCCCAGTCCAGGTCGTTGTCCGCCATCAGGACCGGCAGCAGGACGCGTACCCCGCGCGCGTGGAGCGCGTCGAGGAGTGCGAAGGTGCCGGGCTCGCTCCCCACGGAGACGTACGCCGCCACCGTGCGCGCGCGTGCCAGTTCCGGCAGTTCCAGGGCGCGGGTGGCGAGGGCCGCGGCCGTCTTCCGCACGTCATCGGCCGTCAACCCGTTTCTCACCGTGAGGAATCCTCGCCGCAACATTCGCTTGTCAGGCTCTGGTTCCCGTCCGAGACCGCTCACAGGTTGCTCCCGTACTCTTCCTAATGCGCTCATATAAGAGCGAATTAACCGGGGCCACATGTTCCGCACATAGCCACCGGATATGGTTGCGGGCATGACTGAGTCGCACCCCAGGATCAGCAAGGCTGTCATCCCCGCAGCAGGCCTCGGCACCCGGTTCCTGCCGGCCACCAAAGCCACTCCCAAGGAGATGCTGCCGGTTGTCGACAAGCCGGCGATCCAGTACGTGGTCGAAGAGGCCGTGTCCGCGGGTCTTGACGACGTCCTGATGATCACGGGCCGGAACAAGCGCCCCCTCGAGGACCACTTCGACCGCAACTACGAGCTCGAATCGGCACTCCAGAAGAAGGGCGACGCCGACCGGCTCGCCAAGGTCCAGGAGTCCAGCGACCTCGCGACCATGCACTACGTGCGCCAGGGCGACCCCAAGGGACTCGGTCACGCCGTCCTGTGCGCCGCCCCGCACGTCGGCCACGAGCCCTTCGCCGTGCTCCTCGGCGACGACCTGATCGACCCGCGCGACCCCCTGCTCGCGCGCATGGTCGAGGTCCAGGATCAGCGCGGCGGCAGCGTCATCGCGCTCATGGAGGTCGCGCCCGAGCAGATCCACCTCTACGGGTGCGCCGCCGTCGAGGCCACTGACGAGGGTGACCTGGTGAAGGTGACCGGCCTGGTCGAGAAGCCGGACCCGGCGGACGCGCCCAGCAACTACGCGATCATCGGGCGCTACGTCCTCGACCCGCACATCTTCGACATACTGCGCAAGACCGAGCCGGGGCGCGGCGGCGAGATCCAGCTCACCGACGCCCTCCAGCAGCTCGCCACGGACGAGAAGGTCGGCGGCCCCGTGCACGGCGTCGTCTTCAAGGGCCGCCGCTATGACACCGGGGACCGCGGCGACTATCTGCGTGCCATTGTCAGACTCGCATGCGAACGTGAAGATCTGGGCCCGGACTTCCGGACCTGGCTTCGCAGTTACGTAGCCGAGGAGATGTAGCGATTTGAGCAGCGCCGCGACCCGCGCCACCGGCCATGACCATCTGTGGTCGGTGACCGAGCACCTGGAGGACATCCTCGCGACCGTCCGCCCTCTCGAACCCATCGAGCTGCAACTCCTCGACGCCCAGGGCTGCGTCCTGGTCGAGGACGTCACGGTGCCGGTCTCTTTGCCGCCGTTCGACAACAGCTCCATGGACGGGTACGCGGTCCGGGTCACCGATGTCGTGGGCGCGAGCGAGGAGTACCCGGCGGTTCTGACGGTCATCGGTGACGTCGCGGCAGGCCAGGCCGAGCAGCCCTACGTGGGCCCCGGCCAGGCCGCCCGCATCATGACCGGCGCCCCGCTGCCGCCCGGCGCCGAGGCCGTCGTACCCGTGGAGTGGACCGACGGCGGTCTGGGCGAGGGCCCCGTCGCGGGAATGCGCGCCCGCAGCGTGTCCCCCGAGGGCGCCTCCGGTCAGGTGCACGTCCACCGCCCGGCCGAGGCCCGCGCGCACGTGCGCGCGAAGGGCAGCGATGTGAAGGCCGGCGACCGCGCCCTCGAAGCGGGCACGATCCTCGGCCCGCCGCAGATCGGCCTGCTCGCCGCGATCGGCCGCGGCACCGTACGCGTGCGCCCGCGCCCGCGCGTGGTCGTCCTGTCCACCGGCAGCGAACTCGTCCAGCCGGACGAGGAGTTGGGTACGGGCCAGATCTACGACTCCAACAGCTTCGCCCTCTGCGCCGCCGCCCGCGACGCCGGCGCCATCTCCTACCGGGTGGGCGCGGTCGCCGACGACGCCGAGACACTCCGCTCCACCATCGAGGACCAGCTCATCCGCGCGGACCTGCTGGTCACCACGGGCGGCGTGAGCGTCGGCGCGTACGACGTCGTCAAGGAGGCGCTGTCCTCCGTGGGCGACGAGGACGAGGCGGGCAGCGGCATCGAGTTCCGCAAGCTCGCCATGCAGCCCGGTAAGCCCCAGGGCTTCGGCTCCATCGGCCCCGACCACACCCCGCTGCTCGCGCTCCCGGGCAACCCCGTGTCGTCGTACGTCTCCTTCGAGCTGTTCGTACGCCCCGCGATCCGCACCCTGATGGGTCTGAAGGACGTCCACCGGCCCACGACCCGGGCGACGCTGAACACGGACAAGGCGCTGACCTCGCCCGCGGGCCGACGGCAGTTCCTGCGGGGCACCTACGCGGACGGGGAGGTGACGCCCGTGGGCGGCGCCGGATCCCACCTGGTCGCGGCCCTCGCGCACGCCGACGCGCTGATCGTCGTCCCCGAGGACGACACGTCGGTCGAGCCCGGCGCGGAGGTCGAGGTGGTCCTGCTCGGCTGAGTGAGCGGGCCCGGGAGGGTGCTGCTCGAATCAGCGGGAGGGCCGGGGAGGCCGCTGCTCGGCCGGGCGCCTGCGTGCGAGAGGAGCGCGTAGCTCCTCGCGGGGGGCGTGGGGGAGACGGTGGGCGGTAACGTGTCGCGCACAACAGGCCCACGCGCCGCACCGCGACGGCCGCTGACCGGGAGCGCCCACGCACATGAGTACGCAGGACCGACTGACGCACATCGACGAGGCGGGTGCCGCCCGCATGGTCGACGTATCCGGGAAGGACGTGACCGCGCGCACCGCCCGCGCCAGCGGCCGCGTCCTGGTCTCACCTCGCGTGGTCGAGCTGCTGCGCGGCGAGGGGGTCCCCAAGGGCGACGCCCTCGCCACCGCGCGCATCGCGGGCATCATGGGCGCCAAGCGCACGCCCGACCTGATCCCGCTGTGCCACCCGCTGTCAGTGTCGGGTGTCAAGATTGATCTGTCGGTCGCGGACGACGCCGTCGAGATCCTCGCCACCGTGAAGACGACCGACCGCACGGGCGTGGAGATGGAGGCGCTCACCGCGGTCAGTGTGGCGGCCCTCACCGTGATCGACATGGTCAAGGCGGTCGACAAGGGGGCGGTCATCACGGACGTACGCGTCGAGGAGAAGACGGGCGGAAAGTCGGGCGACTGGAGTCGCGCATGACCGGCGACGTCTCGACCGGCGGTGCTCTCGCAGCGCCGTACAGCGCCCTTGTGGTCACGGCCTCCAACCGGGCCGCCGCCGGGGTCTACGAGGACAAGGGCGGACCCTTGATCACCGAGGGGCTCGCGAAGTTCGGCTTCGCTGTGGACGGCCCGCGGGTCGTCCCGGACGGGGATCCGGTGGAGGCGGCGCTGCGTGCGGGCGTCGAGGCCGGGTACGACGTCATCGTGACCACCGGTGGTACGGGGATCTCGCCCACCGACCGCACTCCCGAAGCGACGCTCCACGTGCTCGAGCGCGAGATCCCGGGCATTCCCGAGGCCATCAGGGCGTTCGGGAGAGAGAAGGTACCGACGGCGGCGCTGTCGCGCGGACTCGCGGGAGTGGCGGGACGGACGCTGATCGTCAACCTGCCGGGCTCCACCGGCGGGGTGAAGGACGGGCTCGCCGTCCTGGAGCCCCTCCTGATCCACGCCGTCGACCAGATCCGCGGCGGCGACCACCCCAGACCCAGCGGCAGTGGGGGTGCGAGCTGAACAGCCCATCCTGGCCCGTCGAGCTGGTGGACGGCGATGTCGTCCTCCGGCCGATAAAGCTGCGCGACCAGCGGGCCTGGCGCGAGGTCAACCGGCGCAACCGGGACTGGCTGCGCCCCTGGGAGGCGACCATCCCGCCGCCCACGCCCAGTGGTCCTATCGCGCACCGGCCGACGTACCGACAGATGGTCCGGCATCTGCGCGCGGAGGCCAACGCGGGCCGGATGCTGCCCTTCGTGATCGAGTACCAGGGGCGGCTCGTCGGGCAGCTGACGGTCGCCGGGATCACCTGGGGCTCGATGTGCTCCGGCCACATCGGTTACTGGGTCGACCAGGCGATGGCGGGCCGCGGAGTGATGCCGACGGCCGTGGCGCTGGCGACCGACCACTGCTTCCGCACCGTCGGACTGCACCGCATCGAAGTCTGTATTCGCCCGGAGAACGGTCCAAGCCGCCGGGTCGTGGAGAAACTCGGATTCCGTGAGGAAGGGCTTCGTCCACGTTATCTCCACATCGACGGCGCCTGGCGCGACCATCTCGTCTTCGCGCTCACCGCCGAAGAGGTGCCCGACGGACTGCTCGGACGCTGGCGCCGCGCCCGCGCGGCGCGGACGCGTGCGGAGCAGGTGGGATCGGAGCAGTCGGGCTCACAGAACCCCGGTAAGCCGGGCAACGCAGCGAAATGAAATAGGTGTTCGAAATTGATCGGTCGGCGATCGCGTCAGGCCATTAAATTCGCGCTCCCGGTGGCCTGCTGATCGCATCGGTCACAAAAAAAGCTCGAAATATCAGCCAGATCGTGCGACACACCGGCTCAATTGGCAGATGGCCTCACGCAAACCCCTCTACCGTGTGAGGCGTGAGCAGCAGCGGCCTCATCTACGCAGTCATCGTCGGGGCCTGGGCCGCCTACTTGGTGCCGATGTGGCTCCGTAGGCAGGACGAGCTGAACGAGGCCCGCCCGACGGAACGCTTCAGCACCGCCATCCGGCTGCTGTCCGGACGGGCGGGTATGGAGCGCCGGTACGCCAAGGACCTGCAGGCGCGCTCCACCGACGAGGAGGAGCACAGCGCCGTTCCGGACGGCGCCACCGACTCGGTGGACGTCCGGGCCTTCGCCATGCCTCCGACCCGGCCGCAGGCCCAGGCCCAGCACCGCCCACAGGTGCAGGAGCGGGTTCAGTCGCAGCTGCCGTTCCAGGCGGAGCAGAAGCCGGCGCCGCGGGCGCCCGCCCGGCAGGGAGGCGGCGCGTACGAGGCTCCGAGCGCCGCCAGGCCCGTACCGCGGCAGTCGGCGAAGCCCGCGTCGAAGCCGTCCGCAAAGCCCGCGCCCCCGTCGGC
>NZ_JBEZKJ010000120.1:0-21189 GCF_040651675.1 Streptomyces sp. NPDC048415
CGGCGCGCGGCCGCCTGGGCGGCGTGCCGCCCGGGGCCAAGGCGCAGCGGGGGCGGGCGCCCCCCGCGCACGGGCGGCCGGCGTAGCGGCTGGGGAGCGCCCGGAAACATGCCGGGGGCTTGCGGGGGCGGCGGCACGCCGGGTCCCCCGACCGCCGGACCGGCCAGCATCGTCGCGGCATGGTGCACACCGCCCGGGGGCGTACCACCGGGAGGCTGCGGCGCACCAGGAGCCCCGGGCGCGCCCGGTACCCCCGGGGCGCCCGGCGGCTGCGGCGCGCCGGGACCGCCGACCGCCGGACCCGCCAGCATCGTCGCGGCGGAGTGCGCATCGCCCGGAGGCGTAGCACCGGGAGGCTGGGGCGCGCTCGGTGCGCCGGGCGCGGCGGGCGCACCCGCGAGCCCCTCGGGACCGTCCGGTCCCAACTGCGCCACGAGCTGCGTCGGTACGTACCCACCCGCGGGCGTTCCCGGAGCACCGGGCCCGGACGGCGGAGGCGTACTCCCCGGCCGCGCACCCGGCACGCCAGGGGCGCTCGGCGGATGCGGCGCGTTCCCCACACCACCGCGCGCCCCCCGGGGCGGCCCCTGCGCCTTGCTGGTCGCGGCGTCCGCGATGTCACCGGCGTTGGGGGGCAGAGGACGTGAGGGGGCAGCGGGCGGAGGCATACCGGGGGCGCCCGGAGCCTGCGGCGCGCCGGGCGATGGAGTACTCGGCACACCACCGGGACCCTGCGGGAACTCGTACGACGGCGCCCCCGGCGGAGGCGTGCCCTGCGGACCAACGGGGAACGGCACGCCAGGCGGAGGCGTCCCGGGAACAGCCGGGCCCTGCGGCGCCCCCGGAGGAGGCGCGCCCTGCGGGCCGCCGGGACCCTGCGGATAGCCGTACGAGGACGCACCCGGCGGAGGCGTGCCCTGCGGACCACCGGCGAACGGCACGCCAGGCGGAGGCGTCCCGGGAACAGCCGGGCCCTGCGGCGCCCCCGGAGGAGGCGTGCCCTGCGGTCCGCCGGGACCCTGCGGATAGCCGTACGAGGACGCACCCGGCGGAGGTGTGCCCTGAGGCGCGCCGGGGCCCTGGGCCGGCGCAGGCGTACTGGGCGCGCCCGGGCCCTGCGGAACGTCCGTGGACGGCGCGAACGGAGCTTGCGGCGGCCGGCCGGCGACGTAGGGCATACCCATGTCCTGCGAAGGACCGGAGGTCCGCGGCGAGTTGGGGTTGTCGACCGCGGGCGCCATTGCCGTGCGCGGAAGTTGGCTGCCCCCGGACATCAGGGCGGTCTTGGCGTCCGGCATCACGCCGGGCGGCGGGGTGTCGGCATCGTCGACATCGGTCAGCGGGGGCGCGAACACGGTCGCCGGCAGCGGTACGGAACGGTCGTCCCCGGCATCGGCGTTCGTGTCGGTCCCCGCCCACGGGGTCGCCGCGGCGGGCGCACCCGGCGTCACCGCGTCCTGCGGACCCGAAGCGGAATCATCGGCAGCCGCGGGCCACGGCGTACCCGCACCCGGCGCCGAAGGCACACCACCCGGCACACCCGGCACAGACGAACCGCCGTGGGCTCCCGGCGCGGAGGACGCAGCGTGCGCTCCCTGCAGCCCAGGCACACCTGGCGCAGAACTGCCGCTTCCGAAAGCCCCGTTGACGGACCCGCCCCCCGAGGACGCGTCCGCACCCGAAACACCGGCAGAAGCCGCAGCCGCCCCGGCACCAGCACCGGCAGAAGCCGCAGCGGCACGAGACCCCGCCCCGTCGGACGGACCCGCCCCCGCCCGCCGATCCGGAATCCCCAGCTTGTCCGCCGCCTCCTGGAGCCACTCCGGAGGGCTCAGCAAGAACGACGTCTGGTTCAGGTCGACCCGGGCGGGAGGCGCGGGCGCCGGTTCCGCGGACGCGTCCGGTACCCCGTACTCCTCCTC
This sequence comes from Streptomyces sp. NPDC048415, assembly GCF_040651675.1. Lineage (NCBI taxonomy): Bacteria > Bacillati > Actinomycetota > Actinomycetes > Kitasatosporales > Streptomycetaceae > Streptomyces > Streptomyces sp. NPDC048415. The sequence continues at coordinate 1,923 of NZ_JBEZKJ010000120.1, forward strand.
GTACCGGCGAATCACCTCGCCCACGGGCAGCGCGGGCCACAGCGTGGCTTCCCCGCTGTCCCGCGCGATGACGAGCCGCTGCGCACCCCCGTCGGAGCGCGGACCCTCCGCACGGTCCTCGGCCCACACCACGAACCCGAGTTCGAACTCCCGCACCCGCACCTCACGATGCTGGTACGAGGCCACATCCCCGTTGATCCACTCTTCCGCGCGCTCCTGCGCCTGCGCGAAGGTCACCATCGGAAGTTCACTCCCCCACCGAAGACACTGAAGACATCGAAGGGCCTGCAGGCCCTGCAGGCTCTGCAGGCACGGCCACGGCGCGGGCGAAGCCGCCGTCCACCATCAGGTTCGCCACCGTCTCCAACTCCGGCGGATTGCCCGCGAGCCGGGACAGGAACTGGTCGAAGTCGCCGCCGCAGGGCAGCAGCAGCCGCCGCACCCGCTCGGCCGGCACCCACGCGTCCTGGTCGCGGGCGTCGTCGTACGCGCAGAACCAGACCGAACCGATCCCGTCGCCCTTCACCTTCACCGCCAGCAGACCGCCCTGGACGAAGCCGACGCCCAGGTAATCCTTGGTCAGATGGTCGCGCAGGCACTTGTTGACGTAGACGAGGTCATTGACGGCGGCCTCGTCGCGCACCGTGAAGAACGGCTGGTCGACGAGGAGTCCGAGCTCGGCGTCCAATGCGGCACCCACCGGCGCACAGCCACCCGCGGCCTTCAGGAAGGACCGATAGGCGCCCGGCAGCCGATAGCCGAGATCCTCCTCCACCCCCAGCACCTGCTGCTCGGTCACCGCGACCGACGACTTCGGCAGCCCGAGATGCGCGGGCCGCGTCTCCTGCAACGGCCGCGTGCCCCGCTTGTCGTGGTCGACGGCCGAGGTCGCGATACCGCCGTGGTGCCGCAGCAGGGCCTTGACCTCGACGGGAACCAGCTCGAGGCGCCGAGTCCCCGGCACGTGGTGCCAGGTCCAGCCGTGCGGGGTGGCCACCGAAGGAATCGTGTCCCACAGGTCATGACCGGTGGCCGCGAGCGCGGCGTTCGCGGAGACGTAGTCCGTGAGCCGCAACTCGTCGACACCGAAGCCCTCCGGAGGCTCGGCGATCTCCGCGGCGGCACGCGCGTACGCCGAGAAGTCGGGATAGCCGTACTCGTCGATCCGCACACCTCTGGGGTGGCGGGCCGCCCGGACCGGGTCCGGGAAATGCACGACCTGCCCGGCGTAGGCCGCGTTCGGCGGCGCGGCTTGCTGCCCGAGCCGACCTGTCGTCATGGCGGTTGCCCCCTGCGGCGTTCTCAGTAGCGGTATGGATCGCGGATGTCGACAGCCTATGCGGTGCGCCGACACCGGTCACCGGGCCTCCGGTTCCGTGACCTGCCGTCACCCCGCCGTGACCGTACGACAAAGCCCGGGCGTGTCGTGCCGCCCCAGCTTCCGCACCTGCCACGGCATTTGGCAGTCTGTCTCCGCACCGGGGGATGCACGGGAGGGAAATACGATCATGAACGCGACGCATACGGGCATGTCCGGGGACCCTCGGGTCGGCTGGAGCAGCGCCGAGGCGCCCCCCGCCCCCACCCTTCTGCACCGCCGCGACGGCATACTTCCCACCGTCGCCGCCGCCCTCTCCGTGCGCGGCGCCACCCTCACCGGCACGGCCGCGCGCGGCGACCAGCCCCCCGCCCTGCACCCCCTCGTACAGGACTTCCTCGACACCCTCACCAGCGCACAGCGCGACCGCTTCACCGGCCGCTGCGCCGAGGCCATCCTCATCTCCCGGCACATCGCCACCGTCGACGCCGCCCGCAGCAAACGCGCCGCGCGCAAGCCGATGACCAACGGCGAGGCCCGCAAGGCACTCAAGCAGGCCAAGCTCACCGCCCGCCGCATCCGCGAGGACGGCGACCCGCTGCACGGCAGCTTCGCCGCGCCCTGCCGTTCCTGCACGGCGCTCAGCGACCACTTCGGCGTACGCGTCGTCGACCCGGCCACCCCGGACGCCTGAACCCCGCCGCCCCCACATCCGCTCGTACGACGGCGTCCCGCCACGCCGATGTCCCAACCCTCGACGAACGAAGGGCAGATGCACGCCGACCGCTCCTCCACCACTCGCTTCTCCGTCACCGTGGATGCCGCGCTGCGCTCCGCGGGGTGGCAGCCCGGGCGCTGGGACATAAAGCAGGCCGAGTACTGGGCCGACGCGCTGCGAGGACACACGTCGCCGGCCGGGCATCGGCACTCCGTGTTTCCCGCGGCGGTGGAGGCGTGGGCGGAGTTCGGCGGGCTGCGCGTCAGCGCGTCGGCGCCCGGGCGGCAGCTCGCCCCCGCCGCGCTGCATCTCGACCCCTTGCACGGGCTGCACATGGCGCGCACCCTCGGCGACCTCGGGCGGGCCCTGGACACCGAGGTGTGCCCCCTCGGTGAGGAGTCCGACTCGCGCGCGCTGCTCGCCGTCGACGCGGAGGGGCGCGTGTACGCCCTCGATCACACCGGCGACTGGTATCTCGGGCCCGACATCGACTCGGCCCTCACCGCGCTGCTGTCGGGGGTCGAGCCGGTCCGGCTGACGGCGGGGTAGGCCATCGCCCGGCGCCGGGTACGCGCCGAGGTTTTTCGCCCCCTCCGCCCCTACCCGTCCCGTATCTGGGGGCTCCGCCCTCAGACCCCCGTAATCGCGCTTCGCGCTCGTCCTCAAACGCCGGACGGGCTAAAAGATCTCAAGCGCCGGACGGGCTGAAGACCGGGATCACCGCGGAAACCCGGAAACCCCCCGCCTCCGTGGGCCCGGAGACGAAGACGCCGCCCAGCGCCGCGACCCGTTCCTTCATGCCCAGCAGGCCGTTGCCGCCGCTGGGCAGATGGACGTCCGACGCCGAACCCGGCTCGGGCGGGCACTCGTTCTCGACCTGCATGGCGATCTCGGAGAGCCGGTGAGCCAGCCGGACGTGGGTCTTCGCGCCGGCCGCGTGTTTGTGGACGTTGGTGAGGGCCTCCTGGACGACCCGGTACGCGGTCTGCTCGATGTCCGGCGGGTAGCCGCGCGCGTCGCCCTCCACCGACAGCTCGACCACCATGCCCGCCGCGGCCGACTGCCCGATGAGCTCGTCCAGTTCGGCGAGGGAGGGCCCGTCCACGGCATCGTCGACCGCCCGGGACGCCGCCGCGGCCGCCGCCACGCCCACCGCGGCCAACGGCACCGGCTGCACCCGTACGTCCAGGCCGTCCCCCGTACGCAGCACCCCGAGCATCTCCCGCAACTCGGTCAGCGCCTGCCGGCCCATGTCTCCGACCAGCGCCGCGTTCCGCACGGCCTTCTCGGGATCCTTCCGCGCCACCGCCTGCAGCGCGGCGGCGTGCACGACCATCAAGGACACCCGGTGCGCGACCACGTCGTGCATCTCACGGGCGATCCGCGTCCGCTCCTCGTTCCGCGCCCACTCCGCCCGCTCCTCCGCCCGCTCCGCGAGCAACTGCAACTCCCGCTCCAGCGAGTCGGCCCGCTCCCGCAGGCTCTCCATCAGCCGCCGCCGCGCGCCCACGTACAGCCCGAGCAGAACGGGCGGGGCGGTCATCCCGATGGCGGTCGTGATGGAGATGAAGGGGACGAACCAGTCCCCCATGGTCACGTCCCCGCGCACCACGCCCTGATGCGCCCGTACGAATGTCACGATGAGCATCCCGGCGAAGGACATCCCCGCCAGCGCCCCGATGATCCGCCGCGGCAGCTCGGACGCGGCGAGCGTGTACAGCCCGACGAGCCCCATCAGGAACCCCATCTGGGCCGGCGTGATGGCGATCGACACCAGCACGACGGCGATGGGCCATCTCCGCCGGCCCAGCAGCACCGAACCGGCGATCAGCCCGAAGCCGACGCCCACCGGAACGGGCAGTCCCGCGTCATGCGCGAACGGGATCCCCTCAATCCCGCACTCGGTCGCCGAGGCCAGCGCGAGACCCGCGTCGAGCGCCGCGCCGCGCCATCTGACCCACCACCACGGCCCGGTCCCGGCCGCGGTGTGCTCTTCCCCCGTCGTGGTCATGCCTCCAGCCTACGGTCGCCCCCCACCCCTTTTCCGGTGAGTTTCGGCTCCTGGCGTAGACCACACCCCTCAATCGAACAGAAGCGAAACCCGCCGATATCCCTCGAACTGCTGAATCGATCACCGTTCGACACCGGAAGCCCACATTCCGCCCGGACGGTATCCCTATGGCACACGCACATGGCAAGTACGCGGATTTCGAGGGGCTGCGGGAGCGGGCGGTCGCTTTGCGACGGGCGGGACTCAGCCTTCGGCAGATCCGGGAGGAGCTCCAGGTCCACAACAAGGAGATCCTCCAGCGCCTCGTCGAGGGCGAGCCGCCCCCGGAGTGGACGAAGCGCCCGAACGCGAAGGACGACCTGCGCCACAGAGCTCGCGAGCTACGTCGGCAAGGGCGGACGTACAACGAGATCCAGGCAGAACTGGGGTGCTCAAAGAGTTCGGTATCACTCTGGGTACGGGACCTGCCCCATCCCGAACCCCGGTGTACCCCCGAAGAACGGCGAGCGCGCATGAACGCGGGGCTGGCGCGGCTACGCGCTTCCCAGGATCGCGAGCGTGAGGAAATCAAGCGAGCGTCAGCCGCAGCGGTCGGGGAACTCTCCGATCGCGAGCTGTTCCTCGTGGGCGTTGGCCTGTACTGGGCCGAGGGCGCCAAGGACAAGCCCTACAGCCGCCGAGAGCAAATCCTCTTCGTCAACAGCGACCCAGGGATGATCTCCGTGTTCCTCACCTGGCTCGACCTCCTGCAAGTCGAGCGGGGCCGTCTCCGCTTCCGCGTGATGATCCACGAGTCCGCCGACGTGGCCGCCGCCGAGCGCTACTGGGCGAATCACGTCGGGGTCGACAGTCACGCCTTCAACAGGACCACGCTCAAGAAGCACAATCCGAAGACGGTCCGCAAGAACACCGGCGACACCTACAGAGGCTGCCTCATGATCTACGTCCTACAGGGCGCCGAGTTGTACCGTCGCGTGGAAGGCGCTTGGTACGGCATAGTGTTGGGTGCCAACTCGGCAACCTGACCAAATGTCCGGTTTAGCCGAGTTTAGTCCCCCATGGTGTAATCAGGCAGCACTGCGGTTTTTGGTACCGTATGTTCAGGTTCGAATCCTGATGGGGGAGCTGCTCACGTCCGGGCCCTGACAGCCATGTCAGGGCCCGCTCCCATGTCCCCCCTGAAACGCCCCGGTATCCTGCGGATGTCCACACCCCAGCCATCCGAAGCCGAAGGGCATACCCGTGAGCGCCAATCGCCCGGCAGCCGTCGTCGTTCTCGCAGCGGGTGAGGGCACCCGTATGAAGTCGGCCACACCCAAGGTTCTGCACGAACTGTGTGGCCGTTCCCTGGTGGGCCATGTGCTCGCGGCCGCGCGCGAGTTGGAGCCCGAGAATCTGGTCGTGGTCGTGGGGCACGCCCGCGAGAAGGTCGTCGCGCACCTCGCCGAGATCGACCCCGGCGTCCGCACGGCCGTGCAGGCCGAGCAGAACGGCACGGGGCACGCCGTACGCATGGGGCTCGAGGAGCTCGGCGGCGGCGTGGACGGCACCGTCGTCGTGGTCTGCGGCGACACCCCGCTGCTCAGCGGGGAGACCCTGCGGGAGCTCGCCGCCGCCCACACCGGGGACGGCAACGCCGTCACCGTGCTCACCGCCGAGGTCCCCGACGCCACCGGCTACGGCCGCATCGTGCGGGACGGCGTCAGCGGCGCGGTCACCGCGATCGTCGAGCACAAGGACGCCGACGCGTCCCAGCGCGCCATCCGGGAGATCAACTCCGGGGTGTTCGCCTTCGACGGGCAGTTGCTGGCGGACGCGCTCGGCAAGGTGCGTACGGACAACAGTCAGGGCGAGGAGTACCTCACGGACGTCCTCGGGATCCTGCGCGAGGCCGGGCACCGGGTGGGGGCGGCCGTCGCCGGCGATCACCGGGAGATCGCCGGCATCAACAACCGCGTCCAGCTCGCCGAGGCCCGCCGCATCCTCAACGACCGGCTGCTGGAGCGGGCCATGCTCGCCGGCGTGACGGTCGTCGACCCGGCCACCACCTGGATCGACGTGACCGTGACCTTCGAGCAGGACGCGATCGTGCACCCGGGGACACAGTTGCAGGGCAGCACTCACCTGAGCGAGGGGGCCGAGGTCGGGCCCAACTGCCGCCTCAAGGACACGAAGGTCGGCTCTGGCGCGCGTGTCGACAACACCGTCGCCAACGGCGCCGAGGTCGGCCCCCAGGCGAGCGTGGGCCCGTACGCCTATCTCCGCCCGGGCACCCGCCTCGGCCTGAAGGCGAAGGTCGGTACGTACGTCGAGACGAAGAACGCCTCGATCGGCGAGGGCACGAAGGTCCCGCATCTCTCGTACGTGGGTGACGCGACGATCGGCGAGTACTCCAACATCGGTGCCTCAAGCGTCTTCGTGAACTATGACGGACAGGAAAAACACCACACCACGGTCGGCTCCCACTGCCGTACCGGTTCGGACAACATGTTTGTGGCTCCTGTCACGGTCGGGGACGGCGCGTACACCGCGGCAGGCTCGGTCATCACCAAGGACGTGCCGCCCGGTTCGCTGGCCGTGGCCCGTGGCCAGCAACGGAATATCGAGGGTTGGGTGGCACGCAAGCGTCCCGGGAGCGCGGCCGCGAAGGCGGCGGAGGCGGCTTCCCGGGAGCCGGAAGGCGAAAGCTGACCGGAAACCGGTGCGTCCGGGACGGCGTACCGTGATAGGTGCACATCCGCACAAGTGCACACCCGCACCCCAGCTGAGACCACTCTCAACACCCAGCTGAGACACCTCTGAGGAGACAGTGCTGTGACCGGGATCAAGACGACCGGCGAGAAGAAGATGATGTTCTTCTCCGGCCGCGCCCACCCCGAGCTTGCCCAGGAGGTCGCCCACAAGCTGGGTGTCGGGGTAGTCCCGACGAAGGCCTTCGACTTCGCGAACGGCGAGATCTACATCCGTTACCAGGAGTCCGCCCGCGGCGCCGACTGCTTCCTGATGCAGAGCCACACGGCTCCCATCAACAAGTGGATCATGGAGCAGCTGATCATGATCGACGCGCTGAAGCGTGCGTCGGCTCGCTCCATCACGGTCATCGTGCCGTTCTACGGTTACGCCCGTCAGGACAAGAAGCACCGTGGACGTGAACCGATTTCGGCGCGTCTGATCGCCGACCTGATGAAGACGGCCGGTGCGGACCGCATCCTCACGGTCGACCTGCACACGGACCAGATCCAGGGCTTCTTCGACGGCCCGGTCGACCACCTCTTCGCACTGCCGGTCCTCGCCGACTACGTGGGCGCGAAGGTCGACCGTTCCAAGCTCACGGTCGTCTCCCCGGACGCCGGCCGCGTGCGCGTCGCCGACCGCTGGTGCGACCGCCTGGGCGCGCCGCTGGCGATCGTGCACAAGCGCCGTGACAAGGACGTCGCCAACCAGGTCACCGTCCATGAGGTGGTGGGTGACGTGGAGGGCCGCGTCTGCGTCCTTGTCGACGACATGATCGACACCGGTGGCACGATCTGCGCCGCCGCCGACGCCCTGTTCGCGCACGGCGCCGAGGACGTCATCGTGACGGCCACGCACGGTGTGCTTTCGGGTCCGGCCGCCGACCGTCTGAAGAACTCCAAGGTCAGCGAGTTCATCTTCACGGACACCCTGCCGACTCCGGGCGAGCTGGAACTCGACAAGATCACGGTGCTCTCCATCGCGCCGACGATCGCCAGCGCGGTCCGCGAGGTCTTCGAGGACGGCTCGGTGACGAGCCTGTTCGAGGAGCAGGAGTAAGCACTCTCCGGGCTCCCGGAAGATCGATTTCTTGTACGGCCTCCCCGCCGCGTACGCTGTCACAGTTGCTCGGCGAGGGAGGCCGTACCTGTGGGTGCGGCGGTCCGTTATCGACGCGCTCTTCGTAGCAGGCCGATGTTTGGCCGGGTGACCACCTTCCCCAGAGATCTACGAGGAGTGAATATGTCCGAGGTCAAGCTCGCCGCCGAGACCCGTACCGAGTTCGGCAAGGGCGCCGCCCGCCGCATCCGCCGTGAGAGCAAGGTTCCCGCCGTTGTCTACGGCCACGGCACCGACCCGGTCCACATCACGCTTCCGGGCCACGAGCTGCTGCTCGCCCTGCGTACCCCGAACGTCCTGCTCTCCCTCGAGATCGAGGGCAAGACCGAGCTGGCGATCCCGAAGGCCGTGCAGCGTGACGCGATCAAGGGTTTCCTGGAGCACGTCGACCTGCTCCTGGTGAAGCGTGGCGAGAAGGTCAACGTCGAGATCTTCGTCCAGACCGAGGGCGAGCTCGCCCCGGGCGGCAACCTGCTCGAGCACGTGCTGAACACGCTGCCGGTCGAGGCCGAGGCCACCCACATCCCGGAGTCGGTCACCGTCTCCATCGAGGGCCTGGAGGCCGGCGCCTCCATCCACGCCAAGGACATCCCGCTGCCCAGCGGCACCACGCTGGCGATCGACGAGGACGCGATCGTCCTCCAGGTCCTGGCCGCTCAGGCCGAGGAGGCCCCGGAGGGTGCCGAGGGCGAGGCCGAGGCCGGCGCCGAGGCCTGATTCCCGCCGGAATCCCTTTCGTCAGCCGCCGCTCCGCGAGGGAGTGGCGGCTGACGCGTATAAAGCCACGTACACCACGTACACCTCGCACGAAGGAGACACGGACGTGACGACCGACGCGGGCGTCCCCTGGCTGATCGTCGGCCTCGGCAACCCCGGCCCCGAGTACGCCATGAACCGGCACAACGTGGGTTTCATGGTGGCCGACCTGCTGGCGGAGCGGATCGGCGGCAAGTTCAAGCGGGCCGGGAAGGCGCAGGCACAGGTGATCGAGGGGCGCATCGGTCCGCCCGGTCCGGCGAACCGCCGGGTGATCCTGGCGAAGCCGATGTCGTACATGAATCTGTCCGGTGGCCCGGTGAACGCGCTGCGGGAGTTCTACAAGGTGCCGGTGGCGAACATCGTCGCTGTCCACGACGAGCTGGACATCGACTACGGCGTTCTGCGTCTCAAGCTCGGCGGCGGCGACAACGGTCACAACGGGCTGAAGTCGATGACGAAGGCGATGGGCGCGGACTATCACCGGGTGCGGTTCGGTATCGGGCGCCCTCCGGGTCGTATGCCGGTCGCCGATTTCGTCCTGAAGGACTTCTCGTCGGCGGAGCGCAAGGAGCTCGGCTACTTCGTGGACCGCGCGGCGGACGCCGTGGAGAGCCTGGTCATCGAGGGGCTGGAGCGGGCGCAGAGCACGTACAACTCCTAGGCGGCGGTTGATGTACGCGGACAACTGCCGACTTGTCCGCCAGCGGAGTTGACCGAGCGCACTGTCATGGCCAATGATCCCCGCCATGCCTGCCGTCACCGCAAGCCGAGGCTCCCGTCCGAGCGCCCACGCGGCCCTGCGGTTCGGACGCCTCGCGGCGATGGGTGCGGTCGCGGCGCTGATTCTGATCGCGGGCGTCTGGGCCTCCTGGGGGACCGCTCAGCACGTGATGCTGAGCAAGGGCCGGGAGCAGGGGACGATGGCGGTGACGGCGTGCTCGGGCGAGAGCTGTACGGGGCCGTACACGCCGACGTCGGAGGGGTCGAAGGCGCGGGCCCGCGTGACCATCGAGCAGTCCGTGGCGGTGAAGAAGGGCCAGATCTACACGGTCACCGTGAAGCCAGGCAGTAGTGATGTCGTCCGCTCAGGTCCCGCCGGGCTGCTCTACGCCTGGATTCCCCTCGCCGGCGCCCTGCTGCTCGCCTCGGTGGTGGTCGCGGGCGGCCTGCGGCTCACGCGCGTGTCGTGGCTGATGGCGGGGTCGGGGATCGCCCTGCTGACGGTCACGTTCCTGGCGCTGTGACCAGGCCGAAGAGCGGCGCGCACACACGACGAGGAGCGCCGCGCGCCGCGCGCCGCCGAGGAACACCTCGCGCACGCCGCAGAGCACCGCCCCGTCTCAACATCCATGGAAAACCTGTGCGTTCCCTGATCGTTATCCGCGACCATTGGGGCGATACGTAACGCATGGCGCACCCGGGGCGTTCTGCCGCTTGACCGGTCGTCACCGGAACTGGAAGCTGAGCCGCCCCCTCCACATCTTCCGTTCCCCTCCCCGAAGATGGACTGCCCATGCGTACCCTCACCCGTACCGGCGCCCTCGTCGCCGTCTCCTCAGCGGCCCTGCTGATCACTCCCTCCGCCCATGCCACCGCCCCCGGTGACAACGGCACCGTGAAGATCCACGACGCCACCACCGGCGCCGAACTCCGCAAGAACGAGCCGCATGTCTGCACGTTCTACCTCGACGCCTTCGGCTTCGACAGCGCCCAGCGGGTCGACTGGCACATCGAGGCCTGGGCCCCGACCGCCGCGACCAAGGGCGAGACCGTGAAGTCCGGCGACATCACGCTCGACGCCAAGGGCCACGGCCGCACGAACGACCTGTCGCTGCCCGACGGGCACTACAAGCTGTTCTGGAACTTCGACGGCGAGAAGGGTGCCGCGAAGCACAAGGTGTTCTGGACCGACTGCGCCGGCGAGGAGCAGGGCGGCAGTACGCCGTCCGCTTCCGCCACGCCGTCCGGCACGACCGGGGCGAGCGCGTCCCCGACCTCGACCGCCTCCTCCGCTGAGGCCGCTCCGTCCGCGGCCGCGTCCTCGTCCCCGTCCGCCCAGGGCGCCGGCGACCTCGCGGAGACGGGGAGCGGCGCCCCGGTCGGCGCCCTCTCGGCCGCCGCGGCGGCGCTGGTCGCGGCGGGCGGCTACCTGGTGTTCCGCCGCAGGGCCAACCGAGGCTGACACACGAAACGGCGGTGCCCCCGCTCTCGGGGGCACCGCCGTTTTCGTAGCGGATCAGCCGGTGTTGCGCAGTCCGGCGGCCACACCGTTCACCGTCAGCAGCAGCGCCCGCGACAGCAGCGGGTCCGGCTCTGAACCGGCCGCCGCCTCGTCGCGCTGGCGCTTGAGCAGGGCCACCTGGAGGTAGGAGATCGGGTCCAGGTAGGCGTCGCGGATCGAGAAGGTCTGCTGGAGTACGGGGTTGGTGTCCAGGAGCTTCTCGCCGCCGGTGATGCGGAGCACCTCGCGGACGGTCAGCTCGTGCTCGGCACGGATGGTGGCGAAGACGTGCTTGAGGTCGTCGGGCACGAGGGTGTCGACGTAGTGGGCGGCGATCCGCAGGTCCGTCTTGGCCAGCGTCATCTCGACGTTGGAGAGGAAGTTGCGGAAGAAGTGCCACTGCTCGTGCATCTCGTCGAGCACCGTGTCACCTTCTTGCCGCATGCCTGCTTCCCGCAGGGCCTTCAGCCCGGAGCCGACACCGAACCAGCCCGGCACGATCTGCCGCGACTGGGTCCAGCCGAACACCCACGGGATCGCGCGCAGCCCGTCGAGACCGGCCCCGCTGTCGGGACGGCGGGAGGGCCGCGAGCCCAGGTGCAGATCGGCGAGCTGGTCGACGGGCGTGGCGGCGAAGAAGTACGCGGGGAGGTCCGGGTCCTCGACGAGCCTGCGGTAGGCGGCGTGTGCGGCATCCGACACGACGTCCATCGCCGCGTCCCAGCGGGCCAGCGCCTCGTCGGACTGGCGCGGGGCGGTGTGCAGGGCGGACGCCTGGAGGGTGGCGGCGACGGTGAGTTCGAGGTTCTCTCTGGCCAGCGAAGGCACCAGGTACTTGTCGGAGATGACCTCGCCCTGTTCGGTCACCTTGATCTCGCCCTCGAGCGTGCCCCACGGCTGGGCGAGGATCGCGTCGTGCGAGGGGCCGCCGCCGCGGCCGACGGTGCCGCCGCGGCCGTGGAAGAGCCTGAGCCGTACGCCGTAGCGGTGCGCCACGTCACGCAGCCGCCGCTGGGCGCGGTGGATCTCCCACTGGGAGGTGGTGATGCCGCCGAACTTGGAGGAGTCGGAGTAGCCGAGCATGACCTCCTGGACGTCCCCGCGCAGCGCCACGAGGCGGCGGTAGGAGGGGTCGGAGAGCATGTCCTCCAGGATCGTGTCGGCGGCCTTGAGCTCGTCCGTCGTCTCCAGCAGCGGCACGATGCCGATCTTCGCCCAGCCGGCGTGCAGGTCGAGCAGGCCCGCCTCACGGGCGAGGACGGCGGCGGCGAACACGTCGTCGGCGCCCTGGCACATGGAGATGATGTACGACTCGATGACCTCGGGTCCGAAGATCTCCAGGGCCTTCTTGACCGTCTCGAACACGCCGAGGGTGTTCTGTCCGGCGGCGTCCAGCGGCGCGGGAGTCGGGCCGAGCGGCCGCCGGGACCTGAGTTCCTTGGCGAGGAGCTTGGCGCGGTAGTCGCGGGGCATGTCGACGTAGCGCCAGGATTCCTCGCCGAGGCGGTCGAAGAGCTGGCCGAGCGCGTGGTGGTGGGCGTCCGCGTGTTCCCGTACGTCCATGGTGGCGAGCTGGAGGCCGAAGGCGGCGAGCGTACGGATCGTACGGTCCATGCGGCCGTCGGCGAACAGTCCGCCGCGGTGTTCGCGCAGCGAGGTCTGGATCAGCTTGAGGTCCCTGAGCAGCTCGCCGGTGCCCAGGTAGTCGCGGCCGTCCTCGTGCGGGGTGCCCTTGGCCAGGCGCTGCTTGGTGTTCTCCAGCTTCTGCCGGATGCAGGTGGCCTTGAGGCGGTAGGGCTCCTCGGCGTTGAGGCGCTTGTAGCGGGGGCTGATCTCGGGGAGGCGCTCCAGGTCGGCGCGGAGGGATTCGAGGAGTTCCTCGGTGGCGCCCGCGTAGCGGATGGAGTTCGACAGGAAGCCGCGCAGTTCGTCGATGAGCTCCAGGGCGTCGTTGATGCCGTGCTCGTGCTGGAGGATCAGGACGTCCCAGGTGACGGCCGGGGTGACGTTCGGGTTGCCGTCGCGGTCGCCGCCGATCCAGGTGCCGAAGGTGAGGGGGCGGGTCTCGTCCGGCAGGACCACACCGACGCGCTCCAGCTCGGCGGTCAGGTCCTCCAGTACGTCGCCGACGGCGCCGGCGTGCAGCTCGTCGAGGTAGTAGATGGCGTTGCGGGCCTCGTCGGCGGGCTCGGGGCGTACGACGCGCAGTTCGTCCGTCTGCCACACCAGGTCGATGTTCTCGGCCAGCCGGGTGTCGTAGCGGCGGCGGTCGGACTCGATGACCGGGGTCTCCAGGAGCGCGGCGATGCGGCGCAGCTTGTTCAGCACGGACCGGCGCGCGGCCTCCGTGGGGTGCGCCGTGAACACCGGGCGCACGTTCAGGTTCTTGACCGTCGCGCGCAGGTGCTCGGGGTCGGCGTCCTTGAGCCGGTCGGCCGTACGGGCGAGCAGGCCGCCCTCGGCGGCGCGCCTGGCACGCAGCTCGCGGCCACGGTGCACCTGCTCGGTGACGTTGGCCAGGTGGAAGTAGGTCGAGAAGGCACGGACCAGCTTGGCCGCGGTCTCCAGCTCGGTGCCGCGCAGTAGCTCGGCGGCGGCCTCGCCGTCCTCGCGGGTCAGGCGGCGGACCTTCTCGACCAGGTCCAGCAGCTCGGGGCCCTCCTGCCGGACGAGGGTCTCACCGAGGAGGTCACCCAGGCGGCGGATGTCGGCGCGCAGCGCGCTGCTGGTCGTCGTGGTCTGGTCGTCGGCACTGCTCACAGGTGCGGCTCCTTGCAGTGGTGAAGCTCGTCTGAAGAGTGGAGAATCTCGTCTGAAGCTCGTCTGGGAGGGAACCCGGGTGGCGACCGCGCGGCGGGTGCCGCTTAGGGACGTGGCATCCGGGAAGAATTCAGAACGGACCGCGCTGTCCGACCGACTCCAAGGATAGGTGTCCATGCGGACGCGCAAACTCACGGGCTCTTGCCGCCGGGCTACGCGCTGCCATACTTACGACGCCGTAGGTTACGGAAGCGTAGGGACTCCCTTCAGATCCCGGGAGGATCCTCGGGTCCGCACCCCGGACATCTGGCTCAACCCTCTCCCCGGACATCTGTCTCCACCCTCGAAACCCCACAGGGGACGCCCATGACCACGAGCTCCGATGTGATCGACGACGCCCCGCAGGCGAACAACGACACCCCGCTCCCCGCCGCCACGCTGGGCGGCGAGAAGAAGGGTTCGCTCGAGCAACTCGCCCTTCTTCTCTTCATCACCGTCCCGTTCCTCGCACTCTTGGCGGCGGTGCCGCTGGCCTGGGGCTGGGGAGTGAGCTGGCTCGACCTCGGCCTGCTGGTCTTCTTCTACTACCTGGGCTGCCACGGCGTCACGATCGGCTTCCACCGCTACTTCACCCACGGTGCCTTCAAGGCGAAACGCCCGCTGCGGATCGCGCTGGCGATCGCCGGTTCGATGGCGGTCGAGGGGCCTCTGGTCCGCTGGGTCGCCGACCACCGCAAGCACCACAAGTTCTCCGACGCGGAGGGCGACCCTCATTCGCCGTGGCGCTTCGGCGAAACGCTTCCGGCGCTGATGAAGGGCCTGTGGTGGGCGCACATCGCCTGGATGTTCGACGAAGAGCGGACACCGCAGGACAAGTACGCCCCGGATCTGATCAAGGACCCGACGATCCGCGCGATCTCCCGCCAGTTCATCTACTGGACGATGCTCTCGCTGGCTCTCCCGCCGCTGATCGGCGGTCTGGCGACGATGTCGTGGTGGGGCGCGTTCACGGGCTTTTTCTGGGGCTCACTCGTTCGGGTGGCCCTGCTGCACCATGTGACCTGGTCGATCAACTCGATCTGCCACGCGGTCGGCAAGCGCCCCTTCAAGTCGCGTGACCGTTCGGGCAACGTGTGGTGGCTGGCCGTGCTCTCCTGCGGCGAGTCCTGGCACAACCTCCATCACGCCGACCCGACCTCCGCCCGGCACGGTGTGATGCGCGGCCAGCTGGACTCCTCGGCCCGGATCATCCGCTGGTGCGAGCAGCTCGGCTGGGCGTACGACGTGCGCTGGCCGTCACGCTCGCGTATCGATTCCCGTCGCAACACGGACGAGTCGGACTCCCGTCGCAAAGCGGAAACCGCCGACGC
Source organism: Streptomyces sp. NPDC048415 (assembly GCF_040651675.1). NCBI lineage: Bacteria > Bacillati > Actinomycetota > Actinomycetes > Kitasatosporales > Streptomycetaceae > Streptomyces > Streptomyces sp. NPDC048415. The sequence continues at coordinate 16,932 of NZ_JBEZKJ010000120.1, forward strand.
GGCATGATTGACGGTGTGGCGACCGACTCCAGCAGCACCTCGAGCAATGAGAAGCCGCGGCGCGCACGCCGCACCCGCATGACCGGCGCCGAGCGCCGTCAGCAGCTGCTGGAGATCGGCCGCACCCTGTTCGCGGCCAAGGGCTTCGAGGGCACGTCGGTGGAGGAGATCGCGGCGAAGGCGGGCGTCTCCAAGCCGGTGGTGTACGAACACTTCGGCGGCAAGGAGGGCCTGTACGCGGTGGTGGTGGACCGCGAGATGCGCCGTCTGCTGGACATGGTGACCAGCTCCCTGACGGCCGGCCACCCCCGCGAACTGTGCGAACAGGCCGCCTTCGCCCTCCTGGACTACATCGAGGAGTACACGGACGGCTTCCGCATCCTCGTCCGCGACTCCCCGATCCCCCAGTCGACGGGCTCCTTCGCCTCGCTGATCTCGGACATCGCGACGCAGGTGGAGGACATCCTGGGCCGCGAGTTCAAGAACCGCGGCTTCGACTCGAAGCTGGCGCCTCTGTACGCCCAGGCGCTGGTCGGCATGGTCGCCCTGACCGGCCAGTGGTGGCTGGACGTGCGCAAGCCCCGCAAGGCGGAGGTCGCCGCCCACCTGGTCAACCTCGCCTGGCACGGCTTGGACGGCCTGGAGCCGAAGCCGCGCCTGATAGGCCACCGCAAGAGCTGAACCGAGGCTTGTTCCGCAGGGTTGAACCTGAGCAACCATTCCATGTGGGCACAGGCGATTTCGGTGAGCGCGGCCCGCTCCCAGCTCGGCCATCCGTCCGCCGCCTGACACATGAGCGGGAGACGATCGCCCTCGCCGACTCTGGGCAGGTCGACGCCCTCCTCGTAGTCACCGCAAGTCGGGCGGATTCTGGGCCTGCGTCCGTGACCTACCGAAGGCGTCGAAGCGCTCGCGGAATCACCGCTCCGCCCTGACGTTCGGCTCCAGGAACTCCAGCCGGTTGCCGACGGGGTCCTCGGAGTAGAAGCGCCGGTGTCCGGGCAGGTTGTCGTCCCAGGTCACCGGGGCCCCCAGGGCTTGGAGCCGGGCGGCGTACGCCTCGATACCGGTGACCCGCAGCCCCGGGTGCGCCTTCTTGGCCGCCCGGAAGTCCGGCTCGATCCCCAGGTGCAGCTGCACGGCCCCCGCCTGAAACCAGCAGCCCCCGCGGGCCGCGAGGACGGTCGGCTTCGGCATCTCCGCCATCCCAAGGACATCGACGTAGTACGCCCGCAGCCGGTCCTCGGAGCCCGGCGGCGCGGCGAGCTGCACATGATCGACGGCGGCGAGCATCAGTCGGCCTTCCGGGCGACGACGAAGAGCCGGCGGAACGGCAGGACCGTGCCGTACGGCTCCGTCGGATAGGCGTCACGCAGCAGATCCCGATATGCGCCGACGAAGGCGTCCCGCGCCTCCGTGTCGTCCGCCAGCGCGGTGAGGGCGGGCCGCAGGCCGGTGCCCTTGGCCCAGTCGAGGACGGGGTCCTCACCTGGGAGAACCTGCATGTACGTCGTCTCCCAGACGTCCACCTCGCAGCCCAGGCGGGCGAGCCGGTCCAGGTAGACCAGCGGGTCGTGCACCGAGTCCTCGTGGCGCAGGATGTGCGCGAGGCGGTCCTGCCAGCGGGCGGTGGCGGCGAGCTCGCGCATCAGGGCGTGCAGGGGCGCGTCGATGTTGTTCGGGATCTGGAAGGCGAAGGTGCCGCCGGGAGCGAGCGCGTCCAGCCAGCCGGGGAAGGCATCCAGGTGGCCCGGCACCCACTGGAGCGCGGCGTTCGAGACGATCAGGTCGTACGTCCGTGCCGGCGCCCAGTCCGTGAGGTCGGCGTGGGCGAAGTCGAGGCGGCCACCGCCGGACGTGGGACCGGCGTACTCCTTGGTCCTGGCGAGCATCTCCGCGGAGTTGTCGTAGCCGGTGATGTGGGCGGCGGGCCAGTGCTCGGCGAGCTGGGTGGTGACATTGCCGGGGCCGCAGCCGAGGTCGGCGATGCGGGCGGGGTCGCGGGGCAGCGCCGGGACGCGGGCGAGGAGGTCGGCGAAGGGGCGGGCGCGGTGCTCCGCGTGGCGCAGGTACTGGCTCGGGTCCCAGGTGGGAGAGGTGGCGGCGGCCATGGGTGGATCTCCTCGAAGTCGTAAGTCGTAAGTCGTCCAAGGCGGGCGGCTTCCACGCTGCCACCCAAAGTATCTCGACGTCAAGAGACTCCACATCAAGAGACTTCACATCGACACAACCACTACACTGATCGTCATGGAGGACGAGGTCGATCGGCTGGTCGCAGCATGGCGCCGGGAGCGCCCGGACCTCGACGTGGAACCGCTTGAGGTGCTCAGCCGGGTGAGCAGACTGGCCCGGCACCTGGACCGTGCGCGCCGTCTGGCGTTCTCCGAGCACAGCCTGGAGCCCTGGGAGTTCGACGTCCTGACGGCGCTCAGGCGCGCCGGATCCCCTTATCAGCTCTCCCCCGGCCAGCTGCTCACGCAGACTCTCGTCACCTCCGGCACGATGACGAACCGCATCGACCGGCTGACGAAGAAGGGCCTGGTGGAGCGCCTGCCCGACCCGAGCGACCGCAGGGGCGTGCTCGTACGCCTGACGGAAGAGGGCCGCGACCGCGCCGACCAGGCGCTGGCCGGACTCCTCGACCAGGAGCGCGCGATCCTGGCGGAGCTCAGCAGGGCCCAGCGCGGTGAACTGGCGGGCCTGCTACGCCAGTTGACCGCCCCGTTCGACAACATCCCCGGTTAGGTCGACGGGCCCGACCCCGGCGCGGCGGGCGAGCGCCACGGCGGCCAGAGTCGAGTGCACGCCCAGCTTTCCGAGGACGTTCTGCATATGCGTGCGGACGGTGTGCGGCGAGAGGAAGAGCCGCTCCGCGACGGCCTTGCGCCCCAGCCCGGCGACCATGCACCGCAGCACCTCCCGCTCCCTCGGCGTGAGCGACTCGACGAGCCGCTCGCTCTCGGTGCGATGCTTGCGCGCGGCGGTCAGCTCGCGCAGTACCCCCGTGAGCAGGGCGGGCGGAAGATGCGTCTCGTCCCGCAGCACCCCGCGGATGACGGTGAGCAGCCGCGACAGCGAGCAGTCCTTGGCGACCCACCCCGAGGCGCCGGCCTGCAGGGCGAGCGCGGCCCGTCGCGGATCATCCTTCTCAGCCAGCACGACGATTCGTACGCTGGGCTGCCCGGAGCGCACACCGGCGACCAGCGAGATGCCGTCCACCAGCCCGTCCTCGTTGCTCTCCTGGACGGGCACCGCCGGGCGCATGCCGGGCAGATTGCCGCCCAGGTCCGCGTCGACGAGCAGCACATCGAACCGGCGGCCCTCCGCCGCCGCGCGCTCAAGGCAGCGCAGCGCGGCGGGACCGCTGCCCGCTGCGGACACGTCGACGTCGGGCTCGGCCGCGAGGGCGGCAGCGAGCGACTCGGCGAAGATACGGTGGTCGTCGACGACCAGTACTCGGATGCGAACCACTGAAACCCCCACTGTCGGGGGACGGCCGGTGCGGGTACGGCGCCCGAAGTGATCCCGAGCCCGCTTACGGCCCGGAAAGCGGGGTGCCGCAGCCACACGGCCGCCGCCGTGCTGGAACTGCTACCCCCACTTCGGGCGTCGTACCCGACTGTCTCGCCCCCTGAACAGCACCGGCCCCCACCGGTGCTGTTCATCAGGGTAAGGCCGGGGACGGGGAGGGGAAGGTAATTTGCAGAACTGGTTGGCCAGCGCGTTTATGGTGAGCCGTATGTTTCGTATCGAGACAGGAGTCGACAAAGATCGGCGTGATCTGCTCCGCAGGCGACTGCGGGACACCAACACGGCGGCGTCTGGGATCCTCCGCGCCCTGCGCGGAACCCCGTCCGAACGCGAACGCCCCCTCCACGTCTGGGCCTTGACCCCCACCGGCGCCCTCGCCGCCGGTCTGGTCGGCCACACCTGGACCACCTGGCTCCACGTGACCTACCTGTGGGTGGACGACATCCACCGCGGCGTGGGTCTGGGCTCCCACCTCCTGGCGGAGGCCGAGCACATGGCCGTCACCGAGCGCGGCTGCCTCAACTCCCGCCTGGAGACCTGGGACTTCCAGGCCCCCGGCTTCTACCGGAAGCATGGCTACGAGGTGGTGTGCGTGATCCGCGACTATCCGCCGGGAATCACGGAGTACACGTTGACGAAGCGCCTGGGCTGAGCGGGAATCTTTAGCCCGTCCGGCGTTTGAGGACGAGCGCGAAGCGCGACAGGGGGGTCTGGGGGGCGGAGCCCC
>NZ_JBEZKJ010000121.1:0-21179 GCF_040651675.1 Streptomyces sp. NPDC048415
CGGATGCACACCCTGCGTCTTCGCCCACTCCGTCAGATTCACACCGTGATCATAACACTCACCTGATCAAGGTTACGCTCACTAAATCGTGCTTGAACATGAGGAGTTGAGAACCCCGACGCCCCGTACGGGTCGGGCGGTGACATGTTCTACGACGACAACGAATGGGTCGGCCTGGCGAAGGTCCAGCGTCACCTGCAGACCGGGGACGCCACCGCCCTGGCACGCGCGAAGGAGATCTTCGCCCTGATCAGGTCCGGCTGGGACACCGACACGAGCCACGCCGCCCCGGGCGGCGTCTTCTGGACCCAGGCCGGCTGGAGCCAGGACCGCAGCACCGTCTCGAACATGCCGGGTGCCCAACTCGCCCTGCGCCTCCACCAGATCACCGGCGAGGCCGACTATCTGGACTGGGCGAGACGTTTCTACGACTGGACGAACACGCACCTGCAGAGCCCCAGCGGCCTGTACTGGGACCACCTCGACCTGCGGGGCACCGTCGAGAAGACCTTCTGGTCCTACAACCACGGCGTGCCGGTCGGCGTCAACGTTCTCCTCTACGAGGTCACCCACGACCGCGACTATCTACGCCGGGCCGAGCAGCGCCGAGGCCGCGTACGACTACTACGTCACGCAGGGGCGGCTGTTCACGCAGCCTGTGTACTTCAACTCGATCTTCTTCAAGAACCTGCTGCTCCTGGAGGCGGCGACCAAGAACGGCAAGTACCACCAGGCGATGGCCGACTACACCGACCAGCTGTGGTCCACGATGCGCGATCCCGCCACCGGCCTCGTGCGCTTCGATGCGGCCGGCGGTACGGAAGCGATCCAGCAGGCGGCCTTCGCGCAGATCTATGCCGTGCTCGCGTGGCCCCGCGCCAAGTGGCGGGCGCTCTACTGACTATTGACTACTGATGCCCGATCTCTCCTGTGCCGCGCGCGATCAGGTGGACCGGGAGGACGGTGCGGCGGGAGGGGGATTCGTCGCCGTTGATGCGGTCGAGCAGGAGGTGGGCGGCGTGGCGGCCGAGTTCCTCGGTGTCGGAGGTGACCACGGTGACCGGAGTGGGGAGCATGTCGGCCAGTTTGAAGTCGTCGAAGCCGACGACCGCCACGGGGGCTTGGAGTCGGCGGCAGGCGCGTAGGACCCCCTCGGTGAGGAAGCCCGTGGTCGAGAAGACGGCGGTGGGCGGATGGGCGGAGGTGAGCAGGGTGTGGGTGGCGGCGGAAGCTTCCTCGGTGGTGCCGCGCCGCAAGGTGACGACCAGGTCGCTGTCGGGGGTGATGCCGCTGCGGCGGAGGGCCTTGCGGTAGCCGCGCAGCCGCCGGCCGGTGGTGTAGTAGGAGGGGGCGACGAGGATGGCGATCCGGTCGTGGCCCTGGTCGATGAGGTGCTGGGTGGCCTTGCGTCCGCCGTCTTCGTTGTCGACGAGGACGACGTCGGCCTCGACGCCGGTGGCCGGCCGGTCGACGAAGACGATGGGCACCTGGTCGTGACCGTTGATCTCGTTGAGGAAGGCGTGGTCGCCCTGGTCGGGGACGATGATGAGCCCGGCGACGCGTCGTCCGATGAGCTCACCCACGGCGCGGCGTTCGACCTCCGGGTCCTCGTCGGCCGTGCTGAGGAGGACTGCGTATCCGGCCCGGTTGGCCACTTCGACGGCGGCCTTGGCCAGGGACGCGTAGAAGGGGTTCGTCAGGTCGCCGAGAAGCAGCCCGACGGTCATGGAGTTCTGGCCTGGACGGAGCGAGCGCGCGATCTCGTTGCGCTGGTACCCGATGGCGTTGATCGCCGCGGTCACACGGTCCGCCGTCTCCTCGCGGACCGTTCCGATGCCGTTGACGACGCGGGAGACGGTGACGACGGCGACTCCGGCCCGCTCCGCGACATCGCGCATGGTGGGCCTGGTGTTCTGGCGGTGCGGGGGACGACTGCTCACGTGGGGCGAAGACCAACCTTCCATCGCGTGCCGGGGGGCCGGGACCGCCCTCAGGGTACGTTTCCAGTCCCGGCCGGGGGTAGCTAACGCCCTGTTCGTCTCGGTGGACCCTGCCGCCCGCACCGACCGCACGGACACCGACCTTGCCGCAGCCGTCAGGATCGCTCTGGACGGCGGGACACCCGGTGGCGTCGAACCACTCGACTGGCTGTCCACCACTGCTCCTCGTCGCTGGCGGGCCGGTGCGGAGACCCTCATTTACGACTGGGCTGAACCCTGGGGAGCAGCACCCCTGGTGGTGTGAGTTCACGGGGGGCTGCCTGGTGTTTCACCCCGGCCGGGCCAGGTCGGCCATGGCAGTGAGATGGCCTGCCTTCATGGCCCGGCTTTCCACCGCACGCGGCCGGGCCGTCATGTGCCGGCCGACCGTCGCCGTGCCTCGTTCGAACGAGCAGGGGCTTCCGCGGCCTTGCGACCGGCGATCGCCCTGCTCGACGCCGAAGGCCGCCTTCCCACCGCCGCCCGCTGACCCGGCTGCACCTCGATGCATCCTGGAGCAGGCACTGCTACAGGCGCGCGGGCAGCTCAACGAAACAGCCCCGCACCGGGGTTACCCGGTGCGGGGCTGCACGTCGTGCGTGGACGTGAAGGGCGGTCGCCTACGCGGCGAAAGGCTCCATGAGGCTTCAGCCGAACGATCGTCCTCATAGGCAATGGGTGAGGCCCGGGGACACTGTCCCCTCCACAACCACACCTCCTGTAACCAAGCGGGCCCCGCAGATGTTCCCGCGCTCCGTGCGCGGGCCCGCGCACGTGAGAGCGCGACGGCAGCTCTACCTCATCTCGGCCACCCGCTGTACCGCGGAGACAGGCAAGGTAGAGGGTTGCCGCCGGAGCCGTAACGGTGTGCCGGGATGGCCCATACCCGCCCTTGTTCCCCACCCGGCTGGTGGAGCGCGACGTCGGAGACTACTTGTGGGAGGCCGGGATGATGCCCGGGGCGAACCTGTAGGACAGGGATTCCATGAGCGGCTTGCGCTTGGCGTTGTGGAAGGCCGCGATGCGCCACTTCCCGTCGTCCTGACGGACCAGGGTGTAGGTCTGGATCTTACTGAGCTTGTGCGGCCGCTTGCCTTTGTAGGTACCACCGCGCCCGTTGACGACGGCCATGTCCGGCCCGTGGAAGCGGATGTCGAGGATCTCGTCCGCGAGCTTCGTGCCCTTGAGGAACGTCGCGAACAGCGCGCGGTGGCTGTCCACTATGTCCCGGCGCCCCTTGTAGAGGGTGCCGACGAAGGTGATGTAGGTGGCGTCCTCGGTGAACAAGTCACCGTACGCCTCGGCGTCATGACGCCCCCAAGCGGCGACGATTTCGTTCAGCACCGATGTGACCTCTGCGGCGTCCGGCGTGATCGTCATGGTGTAAGGCCTCTCCCTTGATTAGACTGGAGCAGATTCTCAACAAAAACAGTATCTGCACGTGTGCAGTTAAATGTAGGAGGCTGGTCCCCTGATGGCAACCCCGGCAGACGCCGCGGATAGGAGCGTGGTCTTCCGGCAGTACCTGGACGCGGTGGGGCTTCAGGGCCTGGCCAGCGCGGAGGCTGCTGGACTGCACACGTCGGAGTGGTACGCCCTGAGCCTGATCACCCTGGAGGGCAGCCTCACCTCAGGTGAGCTCGCATCAAGGACTGGGCTGACCACCGGTGCCACCACCCGTCTGATCGACCGCCTCGAGCGCGCCGGATACGCCTGCCGCGCCGCGGACCCCACGGACCGCAGACGCGTGATCGTCGCGCCGGTGCCCGACGCGCTCGGCCGCATCGAGGAGGCCGTGGGCCCCGCCCGCCGCCACATCGCCGAGATCATGGCGCGCTACACCCCCGAGCAACAGGCCCTGCTCTTCGACTACTTCAGGCATGCCGCGCCCGCGTTCCGCGCTGCCACCGAGGAGATCCGCAAGACCGCGGCCCCGCGGCGCAGCAGGACCGCCCGGGCCAAGGGCGACGGCTGAGCACAGACACGACGGAGATGGCGCGGCACGGACGACCCGCAAGTTGGTCGACTCGGTGACCGCACAACTCGCTGATGTCCCGCTCAGCGATGACGTCCATCAACGCCTCGGCCTCCCGCAACTCCCGATCGGACAACCCCACAGGCTGGGGGCATCGCGAGGCGAGCCATCAAGGGCGGCCAGCCTGAACACCATCCCTGCCCCACCCGCACGTCCTCATCTTCGCGAGCGATCAGGGCGTGCTCAAGAAGGTAGGGCCGCCTGAACGCACTTCATTCACTGCCCGGCAGACCGAGGAAGTCCGGCGGCTTCGCCGCTCGCTACTGCTTGACGGCGCCGGCCAGCCCGTTGATGAAGAACCGCTGCAGCACGATGAAGATCAGGACGATGGGGAGCAGGGTGATGACCGACCCCGCGCACACCAGGGTCCAGGCGGTGGAGTTCTGGCCGATGAAGTTGAACATGCCCACCGACAGCGTGTGCAGCCCTGGGCGGGAGAGGGTGAAGACCAGCGGGATGAAGAAGCTGTTCCAGGCGGTGATGCAGGCGAACAGGCCCACGGTCGCCAGCATCGGCCCGGACAGCGGCAGCATGATCCGCCAGAAGATCTGATGGAAGCTCGCCCCGTCCACGCGGGCCGCGTCCTCAAGGCCCCGGTCGATCGTCGTGAAGTAGCCCATGAACAGGAAGGTCCCGAAGACCATCCCGCCCGCCGACTGGACGATGACCACTGACCAGAGGGTGTTGAGGAGATGGAGCCGCTGGATCAGGTCGAAGACCGGGATGATCGTGTAGCCGTGCGGGAGGAAGAGCGTCACGCCGACCAGGCCCAGCCAGAGCTTCTTGCCGGGGAAGTCGGTGCGGGCCAGGACGTAGCCCGCCATGGAGGTGGCGAGCACGGTGACGACGACCGTACCCATGGCGAACAAGACCGTGTTGACGAAGAACCGGCTGAAGTCCGCCTGCGTCCACGCCTCGCTGTAGTTGGACCAGCGGAACTCGGACGGGATCGGGTTCAGCCCGCCGGAGAAGAAGCCGTCGGTGCTCTTCAGCGAGCTGCCCAGCGCCCACAGGAACGGGTAGAGCCAGATGACTCCGCCGCCGAGCAACGCGAGATAGAGCAGCCCGCGCCGGCTGTGGCGCAGGCTCAGCCGCGGGCGCGGGCGCGGGCGCAGACGCGGGGACAGGGTGGACATCGGAACTCCTTCACTGGTTGGCGGCCGTGCGCCGTCGGCTGAGCCTGCGCAGGGCGAGGACCTGCAGCGCGGAGAAGACGATGAGCAGCAGTCCGTAGAGGAACGAGGCCGCGGAGGCCAGGCCGATGTCGGGCTGGGCGGCGGCGCCGGCGGCGCCGCCGAAGGCCAGGTGGTAGATGTACGTGTTGACGACTTCGGTGGCGAAGTACGGGCCGCCGCCGGTGAGGACCTGTACCAGGTCGAAGACCTGGAAGCTGCCGATGAAGGCCAGCACGACGATGACGACGCCGACTTGGCGCAGCATCGGGATGGTGATGCGGAAGAAGGACTGGACCGGGCCGCAGCCGTCGAGCTTCGCCGCCTCGTACAGCTCCGCCGGGATGGTCTGCAGGCCGGCGAGGAAGTAGACGAGGTTGTAGCCGAGGGTGTGCCAGATGCCGATCGCGATGATCACGGCCAGGGCGGTGTGCGGGTCGCCGAGCCAGTCGATGTGGCCGCCTGTCACCCCGGTCTTGGCCAGCAGGCCACCGGCCGAGTCGCCGAAGTTGGCGAGCATGAGCTGGATGACCACTCCGACGACCGCGGCCGAGGTGACGACGGGGATGAAGTAGACGGTCCGGAAGAACAGCGCGAACTTGAGCTTCGGGTTGTTCAGCACCAGCGCGAGCGCCAGCGCCAGTACCAGTTGCACCGGGACGAGCACGAACGCGTAGACGAAGGTGTGCTCGACGGCGCCCCAGAAGATGCGGTCGTGCAGGATCTGCCGGAAGTTGGCCAGGCCGACGTAGTCGCCGGGTTCACCGATGCCGTTCCAGCGGTAGAAGGTGTAACCGAAGGAGGCGAAGATCGGGTAGATCACGAAGGCCAGCAGCAGGACGGCCATCGGGGCCAGATAGGCGTACGACCACTTGGCGGCGCGGATACGGTGCCAGAGACCGACCCCGGGGGCGAGTGGTGGTGCGGTCCGGGGCGGCCGCCGGCGCTGACGGGTGGCGAGGAGTGACATGGTGACTGCTCACGCCTTCTTCGTGGTGTACGGCTTGGTGGGGTCCCAGTCGGCGAAGACGTAGTCGGACGTGCTGACCTTCTTGCCCTGCTTGGCCACCGTGGCGACCGCGTCGGAGAGGATCTGGTGCTTCTTGTCGGCCAGGCTGCTCAGCGCGCCGTGCACGTCCTTGATCTGTCCGGTGTAGATGCCGGTCACCACATCGCTGATGTCCGGCTTGGGGGCGCCGGGCGCGACGCCGGCCAGCTCCGGGTTGCGGACAAGCGGCACCGGGCCGCGCAGCACCTGCTGGGTCATGCCGACGAAGGCGGCGAACGGCTTGGAGTCGATGCCGGCCGGGTCGTTTCCCTCGGGGTGTACGGAGACGCCGTTGAGGTCCTGCACCCAGCGGCGGCCGGCGGCGGGCGACGTCAGCGCGTCCAGCCACTGGAACGCCTGGTGCGCCTTCTTGCTGTGGGCGGAGACCGCGGCGAAGGCGCCGTTGCCGACCGGGTCGGCGTAGTAGTAGCCCTGCGGGGTCGCGGTGGGCGAGGGCAGCGTGACCAGGCTGTAGTCGGTGAACTTGTGCTGGGTCCACTCGGGTTGGTTCCACACGCCGCCGACGGTCATGCCGAACTTGCCGCGCTCGAAGAAGGCGCGGGCCGCCTCGTCGGAGAGGCTGACGGAGTTGGGGTGGAAGAAGCCGCGCTTCTTCCATTCGACGAACAGCTCGAGGAAGTCGGCGTACGCCCGGTCGGTGCCGTACGTCCACTTGCCGACGCGGTAGTCCATGCCGGTGGCGGCGCCGGTGGGGGCGCCGCCTGGTGCGCCGGCGCCGCGGACGAAGAGGTCCAGCCACCAGGCGAGGACGCCGATGCCGTCGGCGTTGCCGAAGCCGAAGCCGTACGAGTTGCCGGCGCTCTTCTTGGTGATCGTCTGGGCGGCACTGGTCACTTCGTCCCAAGTCCTGGGCACTTTGACGCTTCCATCCGGGTTCGTCAGTCCGACGGACTTGAAGACGCCGTGATGGATGTAGAGCTGGTAGAGCGGGGCCGAGCCCTTCAGCGGGGCCGAGTAGACCTTGCCGTCGAAGACGTTGGCACCCTCCAGGAAGGTGCCGTCGGGGAAGCGTGACCGCCACGCCGGCGTCGCCCACTCGTCGAGCGGCTGCAGCCAGCCCTTGGCGACCTGTTCGGCGACGCTGGGCACCTGCGGGATCATGAAGACGTCCGGCGGGTTGCCACTCCGGTTGGCGAGCGCCACCAGGTCCGCGTACTTGGCGTTCTGCTGAGTGGTCTTCTTGACGCTGACGCCGCGGTGGGCCTTCTGGAAGAGCGCTATCTCCTTGTCCACCCAGGGGGCCTGGGTGACGTACCAGTCCCAGTAGGTGAGCGCGTCCGACGACGAGGAGGAGCTGGAGCCGCATGCGCTGAGGCCGCCGCCCAGCGTCATGGTGCCGGCACCGAGTGCGGCGGCGCGCAGCAGGCGGCGTCTGGAGACGTTCGACGAAGTCATCTGGTGTTCCTCCGAAGCGGAAGAGGGATGCTGAACGGCGTGTAACGTTCACTAAACCGTTTTCAGTAACCGGGAGATTAAGGGGGCGTGTCACGGCCGTCAAGGGGGCCGACGAGGCTTGACGAGACGATCCTCACGGCGACAGGAAGCCCGGCCAGTCGAACCTCTGCCAGGGCATGGAGAAAGCCTGGCAAGCTGTGTAACGTTTACATCGGTGTTACTCGAGTTCACTGGGGCGAGGAGAAGCAGAGCATGGCGCGTGGTCGGAGTTCCGCAGGTCGGGCGACAATTCGTGACGTGGCGTCGCGCGCAGGCGTGTCCGTCGCCACCGTCTCGCGGATCCTCAGCGGGGCGTACACGGCGCCCCCGGCGACGCACGAGCGGGTCATGGAGGCCGTGCGCGACCTCGACTACGTGGTCAACGCCAACGCCCGCTCCCTCTCCACGGCTTCGGGGATGGTGGCGATGGTGGTCAACGACATCACCTCGCCCTTCTTCATGAACGTCGCCTCCGGCGTGGAGGAACAGGCCGTCGCCGACGGCCGGGTCTGCCTCGTCTGCTCCACTCAGGGCGTCCCGGAGCGCGAGCTGTCGGTGATCAACCTGATGCGCCAGCGGGGTGCGGAGGCGATCATCCTGGTCGGCGGCATGGCCGAGACCGAGGAGCACCTCGCCCAACTCGCCGCCGCCGCCGAGGGGATGGACCGGGCCGGAGCCCGCCTGGTGCTGTGCGGCCGGACCTGGAAGGGCGCGAAGGCGCCGGTGGACGTGGTGGAGTGCGACATGGAGAGCGGCGCCTTCGCCGCCACCAGCCACCTGATCTCCGCCGGGCACACTCGGGTGGCGCACCTGGCGGGCCCGCACGAGTTCAGCGTGGCGGGCCAGCGCCTCGAAGGGTACGAACGGGCCCTGCGCGCGCACGGCATCAAGCCCGATCCGGCGCTCGTCGCCGAGAGCGACATGACGCGCGAGTCCGGATACGAAGCGGCCTGCCGACTGCTCACCGGCACCGACGCCACCGCGATCTTCTGCGCGAACGACATGAGCGCCGCGGGCGCCATCGCCGCCGCCCGCGACCTGGGCCGCTCGGTCCCCGACGACGTCTCCGTGATCGGCTTCGACGACATCCCGCTCGCCGAGGATCTCTACCCACGGCTGACCACCGTGCACGTCCCCCAGCAGGAACTCGGCCGCTCCGCCACCCGCCTCGCCCTGCACCGCCGCCCCAATGAACCGCAGAGCCGCCATGTGGTGCTCGGCTCGCACATCGTCGTACGCCAGTCGGTGGCTCCCCCCGCCCGCCTCAACACCGTCGGAAAGGCGGACAGTTGATACCTGAGGACCGGCTTCTCTCTCCGTACACCGGCTGGACGCGTACGCACTGGGAGGCGCTGGCCGATGCCCAGCTGAGCGCCGTCCGCCCGTACGCCACCGACCGGCACGCCCTGCTCCACCTGCCCGGCCCCGCCAGCCGCTCCGGCCGGCACAGCGACGGCCTCGAGGGCTTCGCCCGCACCTTCCTGCTCGCCGGCTTCCGCCTGGCCCACTCCGGCGACACCGATCCGGACGGCCACGCCGCGTGGTACGCGGAGGGTCTGGCCGCCGGCACCGATCCGCGCTCGTCGGAGCGCTGGCCGAGCATGCGCGAGTGCGGGCAGGCCAAGGTGGAGTGCGCGTCGGTGGCGATCGCGCTGCACGAGACGCGGCGGTGGATCTGGGACCGGCTGGACGACGGTGTACGGCAGCGGATCGTCGCCTGGATGACGGACATGCTCGAAAGCGACGTCCCCGACAACAACTGGGTCTGGTTCCGGGCCATCGCCTCGGCGTTCCTGCGCTCGGTCGGCGCGCCGTGGAGCGCGCCCGACATCGACCACGCCATCGCCCGGACGGAGGAGTGGTACGCGGGCGACGGCTGGTATGCCGACGGGGGCGGCACAGCCGGCGAGCGTCGTGCAGACGCCGTCGCCGTGGGCGATGGTGGCCAGCCGCCGTTGCGGCACTTCGACTACTACTCGGGCTGGGCCATGCAGTACTACCCGCTGTGGTATTGCCGCATCTCCGGCGCCGACGCCGATCCCGCGCTGCTTCCCCGCTATCGCGGCCGACTGCGCCGCTACCTCGACGACGCCCAGCACCTCGTGGCGGCCGACGGCGCCCCGCTGTACCAGGGCCGCTCCCTCACGTACCGCTACGCGATGCTCTGCCCGCTGTGGGCCGGCGCCGTTTTCGACGCCACTCCCCTGCCGCCGGGCCGCACCCGCCGCCTGGCCAGCGGCGTACTGCGGCACTTCACCGAAGCCGGCTGCTTCGACGGACGCGGGCTGCAACCGCTGGGCTGGCACGGGGAGTTCCCGGCCATCCGGCAGCCGTACTCGGGGCCCGGCTCGCCGTACTGGTCGAGCAAGGGCTTCGCCGGACTGGTGCTGCCCGCCGAGCACCCGGTGTGGGCGGAGAAGGAGGAGGCGCTGCCGATCGAGACCCGGGATGTGCGGCGGACACTGACCGCGCCGGGGTGGCTCGTCTCCGGCACGGCCGCGGACGGGGTCGTACGCGTCGTCAACCACGGCAGCGACCACGCCTTCGGTGAGGGCGTCGAAGCCGAGGCGGACGACCCCGTCTACAGCCGCCTCGCCTACGCCTCCCACGCCGCACCCGACAGCACGGAGGCGAGCCTCAACGACCCGCTCGACTCGCACATCGCCCTGCTCGACGCCGAGGGGCGCCCTTCCCACCGCCGCCCGCTGACCCGGCTGCACCTCGGTGTGCGCACCGCCGTCTCCCGCCACCGCGCCCACTGGCCGCTCAGCCCCGTCCCCGCCCCGTACGCCCATGACCCCGCACCCTGCTTCCGCCCGGGTCCGTGGATCACGACGGCGTCCGTGCTGAACGGCCCGCTGGAGGTCCGGCTCACCCGGGTCGACGGCCCGTTGCAGGAACCGCTGCGGCTGCGCCTCGGCGGCTATTGCCTGGCCGCCGCCGACCCGCCGCTCGCGCACCGGGCGACCGGACCCGCCGTTTGGGTGCGCCGACCGGCGGGCCTGTCCAGCACGGTGGTCGCACTGCGCGGTTTCGACCAGGCGGGCATCGCCACCGCGCGCGACTCCAATGCCCTCGGCCCGCACTCGGCAACACCCTGGCTCGCCACGGCGGCGGAGGTCGAACCGGGTACGGTGTACGCCGCTTTGGTCTGCCTCTCCGGAGTGATCGAGGGGCCGGCCACGGCCGAAGCCGTACACCTGGAGGTCTCCTACGACGGCGAGGGCACCGCCCTCGCCTCCGTCACCTGGCCTGACCACACCAGGGACACCGTCCGCCTGGAGCCGCCGAGTTGACGAGCGGGTACGGCGTGGGGCACGGGCTGTCAGGGACCCGCGCCCACGCCGGGATCGGGTGCCGTACGCGTGGATCAGGTGCCGTCGATGAGTCGGACGGCGAGATCGGGGCTGAACTGCCCGGCGGGGACGGTCGGGGCGATGCCGCACTGCCCGTCGGAGTTGCCCGGGGTCTTGACCCACAGCAGCAGGTCCTCGCCCGTGCCCACGCGCGCGGTGACGCCGAGTTTGCGCCCGGCCGGGTTGCACCACTCGCCGTTGGAGCCGTTGCCGTTGCGGCTGGTGTCGACGACGAAGTGGGACCCGCCGCCGAGGGCCGAGTTGATCGAGTTCCCGTAGGTCTCCGAGGACGCGGTGGTGTAGAAGTTCGAGACGTTCAGGGAGAAACCGCGGACGTTGGCCACGCCGGCGGACTTCAGCCGGCTCGCCATGGTCGCCGGGTCGACCCAGTTGGTGTGTCCGGCGTCCAGGTAGGCCCAGGTGTTGGGTGCCTTCTGCTGGAACATCTGGGCGGCGTAGGCGAGCATCGCGAGGCGGTCGCTGATCTGCGCGCTGGTCAGGCAGCCGAAGTCCGCCAGCGCGTCCGGCTCGATGACGACCACGGCGGGGCGGTCGGCCACTGCCGCCGCGAAGGTGGAGATCCAGGTGCGGTAGCCGGCCACGCTGCCCGCGCCGCCCGACGACTGGCCGCCGCACGCGTCCCGGCCCGGGATGTTGTACGCGACGAGTACCGGCAGCTTGTCGTGGCTGTCGGCGGCGCCGACGTAGTTGGCCACGGCCGGTCCGATCCCTCCGCTTTCGTCGGCGAACCAGCGCGCGATCGGCTGGGACGCGATGGCCGACTGGATGCGTGCGGCTCTCACGTCGGAGGAGTTGTTCCGGGCCCACACCGCCGGGCCGGAGTCGGGGTTGGAATAGAAGCCGCTCGTCAGGGAGAGCGGGCTGGCGGCGGCTGCCGAACCGGCCGCCAGGAGCGGCAGCGGTAGGGCGAGCAGACAGATCAGGGCAGTTCTGAGCAGGACGTGCCAGCGCATGGTGAGTCCCCTTCGTCTCAGGGCAGGGCTGCCGCGGGCCCCTCGGCTCGGCTCCCGCCCGCGCTCGTCCGGCGCGTGCGGGGCCACGGCGGTGGTTCAGCGCGCGGAGTCGGCGGCGAAGGCCGCCACCCAGGCGAGTGCGGAGTTCCAGTTGATGGCGACTTCGTTGGTCGAGTACGAGTAGATGTCGTCGATGTAGCAGGTGGCGGGGGCGCAGCCGACCAGGTTCTGCTGTGCGACCGGGTCTTGCAGGGCGGAGTCGGGGCCGCCGGCCAGCGAACCGGGCGGTGGGCTGGGCAGCTTGGGGTCGATCTGGTGGGCCCAGACCCGGTTGTGCTGGTTGTGGCTGGCCCGGCTGCCGTATCCGGTGACAAAGGACTGGTTCAGGGCGTTGCGGCCGAGGAGGTAGTCCAGCGACTCCAGCACGGCACCGCGGTAGACGTTCCGGCGGGTGATGTCGTAGGCGGTCGCGACGACCATGGCGTTGTTCGCGGTGACGCTGTTGGAGCCCCAGACGTATCCGCCGTCAGCGGGCAGGTTGGGGTTCGGGTAGCCCTGCGACTGCTCGTCCCGCACGAATCCGTCCGCGACGGCGAGGACCCGCTTGCTCGCCGCGGCGACCATCGGGGCGGGGAAGCGGCTCGGCAGCCGGACCACGGTGAGGTCGGCCAGCGCGCCGGTGTCCCGCCAGGAGAACCCGGCCGAGGTGATCTCCGTATCGATGTGGGACAGGTAGCCACGGTCACGCGTGGTGGCGTACAGCTCGGTGGCGGCCCACGAGTACTCGTCGGTCACGTCCGTGTCGGCGTACGCTCCCCCGCCGACGCTGTCGCTGCTCGGGGCGTACACGTCGGGATGGGCGAGCGCGGCCTTCCAGGCGGTCTCGGCCGCGGTCAGGCACGTGTGGGCGAAGGCCGCGTCGTAGCGGGCCCACACCCGGGCGCACTGGGCGCCCGCGGCGGCCAGGTTGAGGGTGGCGGCCGTGGACGGCGGGTGCAGGTAGCGGGGCTGGGAATCCCGGTCGGGCTGAGTGGGCAGGGCGGTCCAGGCCAGGTCGTGGACCTTGTGGTGGACCATGCCGGCCAGCGGCTCCCCCGCGGGCACCTGCATGCTCAGCAGGAACGCCATCTCCCAACGGGACTCGTCGAGTACGTCCGGGACGCCGTTGTCGTTCTCCGGGATGCTCAGCAGTCCGTCACGCAGCCCCGCGGCGTCGCCCTGGCCCCGGGAGCGCTCGTAGGAGTCCATCAACTGCCACGCGGCGAGCGCGCCGTTGACTACGTACTTGCCCTGGTCACCCGCGTCGTACCAGCCGCCCTGGACATCCAGCGAGTAGTCGCAGGTACCGGGCAGACAGGGCACGTCCGAATCGCCCTTGTTGGGTGCCACACCGAGGTGTCCGGCGGGCCGGGCGTAGGCGTCGCCCGCGTACTGGCCCTCGATGGGCGTGCCGCTGCGGACGGCGTAGAAGTAGCCGAGTGCGTCCTTGCGCAGGGCCGGGTAGGGATTGTCCGCGATGGCGAACGGATAGCTGGTCGCCGTGCCGACCGCGAGCGTGTATCCCGTACCGGCCGTACGGAACGAGCTGAAGTCGGCGATGTGCACATGGTCGCCGGAGGCGGCGTCCGTGCCCTGGAAGCGGGTGAGTCCGGTCTTGACGACCGCGCCCGAGGCGTCGCGCAGGAGCCATTCCACGGGCTCCGTCGAGGCGTCGACGATGGACGCCTCCTTGGGGCCGTGGACGGCGTAGCCGTACTGGTTCGTCCGCACCGGGGAGCCGAAGTCGCGCCCGCCGCCGGGCGGTATGGCGCCGCCGGTGAGGGAGACGTCGTCGAGGCACAGGGTGAACGGCTGGGCGGCGCCGCCCTGTTGGAAGGAGAGTTGGGCATGCAAGTTGGCGGTCGTGGACGTGCCGGTGAACTGGAAGGTCTTGGGCGTGCCGGTGACGGCGGCGGTCTTGTTCAGGGTGGTCGTGTACGGAGCGGCGGGCAGCTGCAGCACGGTGTGGAGGGACACGTCCCGGGTGGCGGAGGCGGTGAAGCGCAGTGTGTAGGGCTGGCCGGCCTCCAGTGGGATGTCGTTCTGGCCGATCATGGAGTCCCATACGTTGACGGTCCCCGCGGGAACGTCGGCGCACAGGCGGCCCAGATCGATGGCGGACGGCGTGTTGGCGCTACTCCACCAGGGGCTCTTCACGCTGTCGAACGAGCCGTTGAGCACCCGTTCGTACTCCGCGGCGTGCGCGGGCGTCGCGGCCAGGGCGACGGTCAGGACGGGCGCGAGGAAGACCGCGCCCCATCTGGTCTTGCGGAACATACCGGGCCCTTCTCGGTGGCAGGGTTCCCGGCTCGGTGCGGCGTCAGTGCCAGATGTTCGGCGGGGGCGCCGAGGCTGTCAAGCCTTCAAACACAGGCGTCTTTTCTGCGTCCGAACCCTTCACAGAGTCAACGCGCCGCTCCTAGTCTGCAACTGTAAGCGCTTCCAGTTTTCTTTGAAGGCATCGCACAGGTACCGGCAGAACTGCGGCGTCAACCCAGCTCAATGGACATATGCGAATCATGGACGCGAGCACTCCGATTGTTACCGCTCTCGGTTGCCCCACAGGTGGAGGTCCAACTCAGTGAGCACGTTCGATCCCGGCTTCCTGTGGGGCGCCGCCACCTCGAGCTACCAGATCGAGGGCGCGGTCACCGAGGCCGGCCGGGGCCCCTCCATCTGGGACACCTTCACGGCCACCCCGGGCGCCATCCAGGGCGGCGGCACCGGAGCCATCGCGGCCGACCACTACCACCGCTTCTCCGAGGACGTCGCGCTGATGGCCGAACTCGGCCTGCGCGCCTACCGCTTCTCCCTCGCCTGGCCCCGGATCCAGCCCACCGGCTCCGGCCCGGTCAACCAGCGCGGCCTCGACTTCTACCGCCGTCTGACCGACACCCTCCTCGACCACGGCATCCAGCCCTGGCCCACCCTCTACCACTGGGACCTGCCCCAGCCGCTGGAGGACCGCGGCGGCTGGCCCACCCGGGACACCGCCGAGCGGTTCGCCGAGTACGCCGCCGTCGTCCACGAGGCGCTGGGTGACCGCATCACCCACTGGACCACCCTCAACGAGCCGTGGTGCTCGGCCTTCCTCGGCTATGCCACCGGCCGCCACGCCCCCGGCCGCCGCCAACCCGCGGCCGCCGTACGCGCCGCCCACCACCTGCTGCTCGGGCACGGCCTGGCGGCGGAGGCGATGCGGGGCGACGCCCGCGTCGGCATCACGCTCAACCTCACCCACGTCTCCACGCTCCACGCCACGCCCGCCGACCTGGACGCGGCCCGCCGCATCGACGGCATGCAGAACCGCCTCTTCCTCGACCCGCTGCTGCGCGCCGCCTACCCCGACGACGTACTCGACGACCTCCGCGAGGTCACCGCCTTCGGTCACATCCACGACGACGACCTGAAGAGGATCGGGGCTCCGCTGGACTTCCTCGGCATCAACTACTACGCGCCGATGCTGGTCACCGGCGGCTCGACGCCGACCGAATCCGCCTATGTGGGCTCGCCGTTCGTCCATATCGCCGACGGAGGCCGTCCGAGGACCGCGATGGGCTGGGAGATCGACGAGAGGGGACTCCTGGAGCTCCTCCTGCGTCTCAGGGACGACTACCCGGCCATATCCCTGTACATCACGGAGAACGGTGCCGCCTTCGACGACGTGGTGCAGCGTGACGAGGTGCATGACCCGGACCGGATCGCCTACCTGGACGGCCACCTCCGCTCCTGCGCACAGGCGATCAGCCACGGCGTCCCGCTCAAGGGCTACTTCGTCTGGTCAGTGCTGGACAACTTCGAATGGTCCTTCGGCTACACGCCCCGCTTCGGCATCGTGCACGTCGACTACGCGAACCAGCGCCGCACGCCCAAGGACAGCGCCCGCTGGTACGCCGAGGTCATCAGGCGCGGCGGTCTGTGACACGGTTCGCGCTTACAGTGCTGCTACTCGCCACCCCCGTCCGTACGAACAGGAGCAGCCCCACATGACCAGACGGCCACCGACGCTCGACGAGGTGGCGCTGCGCGCCGGGGTGTCCGTCGGAACCGTCTCACGTGTGATCAACAACCGCCAGCACGTCAGCAAGAAGGCCCGGCAGGCCGTGGAGAGCGCCGTGGCGGAGCTGGGCTATGTGCCCAACATGGCGGCCCGTTCGCTCGCCTCGCAGCGCCGCGGCGCCGTGGTGCTGGCGATCTCCAGCGACGACCCCGCGCTGTTCGCCAACCTCTTCTTCGCAGAGGTGATCACCGGTGTCAACGCGGTCATCGAGGAGACGGACCTCGAACTGCTGCTGGTCCTGGCCGCCTCCGAGCGGGGCCGGGCCCGGCTCGCCCGCATCCTCCAGTCCCGGGCTGCGGACGGCGTCATGCTGCTGGCCCTGCGCGAGAACGATCCGCTGGCGAAGGTGGCCGAGGCAGGGGGCGTCCCCGTCGTGCACGGAGGCCGCCCCTTGGACCGGGCCCCCCGCTGGTACGTGGACGCCGACAACCGGGGCGGGGCCCGCCAGGCCGTGGAGTACCTGATCTCGACGGGCCGCCGCGCCATCGCCACCGTCACCGGCCCCCTCGACATGCACGCGGGCGTCTCCCGCTACCTGGGCTTCCGCGAGGCGGTCGCCCTGGCCGGCTTGAAAGACCACCGCGTGGCCCACGCCGACTTCAGCGAGGCGGGCGGCGCCGCGGCGACTGCCCGCCTCCTCGACGAACACCCGGACCTGGACGCGGTGTTCGTCGCCTCGGACGCCATGGCGGCCGGCGCCCTGCGCGTCCTGCGCGAGCGCGGCCACGCGGTCCCCGAGGACGTCGCGGTCGTCGGCTTCAACGACGTCCTCACGGCCCAGCACACCCAGCCTGCCCTGACGACGATCCACCAGCCCATCGTGGCCCTCGGCCGCGAGATGACCCGCATGCTGGTACGCGTGCTGGACGGCGAGGAGCCGACGCCTCTCATCCTGCCAACGGATCTGGTGATCAGGGGATCCGCGTAGCACGGCTGTCCCGAGCCGTGCGAACGCCCGGCGGGGGGATCCGCGATCCCTGCGAGTGCGACATGCCCTCGTGCTCACGTGCATCTCCGTTATGTGGCTGGGCTGTTGAGGGCTGAGCGGGGGTGTTCGCGAAGAGATGCAGCGCGTGTCCGTCACCGTTCGTAGCAACCACCGGCGAGCCGCTGTGTGTCAGCAGTTCGCAATGTGCGGCTGCTTCAGCGACAGGGATTTCACCTGTGAATCAGCGCTCGGACCGCGGCTCGGACCGCTTCTGCGAGTACGCCGCCCCCACGGCCGTGCGTCATTTGGCGGGCCGTGACGGCACGGCCTATGCCACCGGAGGCTCCGAGTACGACAACAACGGGGCGTATGGATCTCCCTTGCTCGTGGATGCTCCCCGGGCGGCCCGGGCGGGCCGGGCGGCCCGGGCGGCCCGGGCGGATACGGGTCTGATATTCCAGCTGCCCAGGTGTGGACGGCGGTGTGGTGGGGCGCGGTGGCTATTGGCCGATGGTGTCGAGTTCGGCGACGGTGTCGGCCGGAAGGTGCAGGTCGGCTGCGGCGATGTTTTCGCGCAGGTGGGCGACGGACGAGGTGCCGGGAATCAGGACGGTGGTGGCCGAGCGCTGGAGCAGCCAGGCCAGGGCGAACTGCTGCGGTGAGGCGTCCAGGCGGCCGGCGACCGCGGTCAGGGTCTCGGACTGCACGGGGCTGAAGCCGCCGAGGGGGAAGAACGAGGCGAAGGCGATGTTCTCTGCCGCGCAGCGTTCCACGAGGGCGTCGTCCGCGCGGTTGGCGAGGTTGTAGAGGTTCTGCAGCGTGACGACGGGGGCGATGTTCTGCGCCTCGGTGAGCTGGGCGTCGGAAACGCCGCTGAGGCCCAGGTGGCGGATCAGGCCCTGCTCGCGCAGATCGGCCAGGGCGCCGAACTGCTCGGCGATCGACTCATCGGAGGTGCCTTCGACGGAGCTCAGGCGAAGGTTGACGACATCGAGGGCTTCCAGGCCGAGGTGCTGGAGGTTCTCGTGGACCTGGGCCTTGAGGTCGGCGGGCTCCTGGGAGGGGATCCAGGAGCCGTCCTCGCCGCGGCGGGGCCGACCTTGGTGACGATGCGCAGGCCCGCACGGTAGGGGTGCAGGGCCTCCTTGATGAGTTCGTTGACGACGGCGGGGCCGTAGAAGTCGCTGGTGTCGATGTGCGTGATGCCGAGCTCGACCGCCTCACGCAGCACGGCGAGCGCCTGGTCACGGTCCTTGGGCGGGCCGAAGACGCCAGGGCCTGCCAGTTGCATGGCTCCGTAGCCCATGCGACTGATCGTGAGGTCCTCCGCCAGGGTGAGCGTTCCGCCGGGTGTGGTGGTCATGTCGCGCCTTCCCTCTCTTTTCTGCCGAGCAGGTCATCTGGGGTGAGGCATTCGTGACGACCTGCCGCTTCTGCCACTTTCCACCCCGCGCAACGATCTCGGCCGTACCCCCGTGTTCCCAGATGATTGATTCCCAGGGGTGCCTTGTGATGAGGGCGGCCTGTTGGGGTGCAGCGGGGGCGGACGTGATCTTTCATAGCAGCCCCCGCTGTGTTCCTATGGGGTATGAGCGGGCGGATGCGCGAGGGTCACCAAGGAACCGGGCCGGGAGCAATCACGCCGGATGGGTGTGCAGTCGAGCTGTACGAGCGGCTTCCCGTAGGCGACGAGCCCGACATCATTCAACGGGCGGTCCCCGCCAAGGTCCGAATACTCGAACTGGGATCCGGTGCGGGCCGCGTGACGCATCCGCTGGTTGAGCGGGGCTTCACCGTGACTGCCGTCGATGAATCTCCCCAGATGCTGGAGCGGGTCCACGGCGCCCGGACCGTCTGCAGTCCGATCGAGGATTTGGAGCTCGATGAGCATTTCGATGTGGTGTTGCTGGGGTCATTCCTTGTTCACACCGGTGATCCACAAGTCCGCGAGGGGCTACTGCAGACCTGCCGACGGCATGTCGCGAATGACGGCTGCGTACTGATCCAGCGAGAGAGCGAAGGTCGGCACGAGAACCTGCCGCAAGAGCGTAAGATCGACGGCGGTCTCGTCCGGGTGGTGTCCTCCGATCCCGTGAGCCCAGGTGTGCGGTCCGTCCACGTCGAATACGTCTTCTCGGACGCCCGGTGGGCCCAGACGTTCCTGTCACGCCCCTTGACCGCCGAGGCCTTCGAGCTTGCTTTGAGCGAGGCAGGACTTGTCGTTGACGCCTATCTGACTGGCGACCGCACCTGGGTGCGGGCTCTGCCGATCACCGGTAGGCCGTAGCCGGATCATGCCAGCCGGCGCGAGAGGCGTCCGTCGATCCGGAGGTCGGCTGCCTGCCTTGCCACATCAATGGTCGTAGGCGGTCAGCGATCGTTTGACGGACTGGCCGGTGTGGTCGTTGTGCCAGATCGCGGCTGTCAGAGCGAGGATGCGCTGCATGACGCGGGCGATGACGCCGCGGGGTGTGCGCCCTTGGTGCTGTTCGAGGTTGAGCTGTCCCTTGAAGGTCTCGTTGACCGACTCGATGACTTGCCGCAATGATTTGAACAGGGGTCCGCCGGGCCGCTGCCGTTCGCCCTTGCGGGTCGGCCGTAGCAACTGGACGCCGTGCTGGGTGAGTTCGTGTTCGAAGGCGCGGCCGAAGCAGTTCTTGTCGCCGATCAGTGTCTGGCCGGGCTGGGCGGCGAGGAGGTGGGGCTCGGCCGCGAGGAGGTCCAGCAGGGTCTCGCGCTCGTCGGCCTTGGCGCCGGTCAGGGCGAAGGCGACGGGCAGGCCCTGGAGGGTGCACACTAGGTGCAGCCATAGGCCCCAGAAGAAGCGGCTGTGGCTGGCGCAGTAGCAGTACTGCGCCCATCCGGCCAGGTCGGAGCGTTTCACGGTCTCCCGCGAGCGGCCGCATTCCACGGGCGTGGAGTCCACGATCCATACGTCGTCGCTCCACACCGAGGTGCTGGCGGCCAGGATCCGGGTGACCCGGTGAAGCAGCTCGGCGGCCTTACGCAGCCGCTTGTTGTAGCCGGATTGCTGCGGCAGGTACGGGAACAGATGCCGCAGGTGGGCACGGGCATGCCGGAGCCACCTGGCCTCGGAGGTGGAACCGAGCATGCCCTGCATCATCGCGAGGATGATCAGTTCCGCGTCGGTGAGCAGCGGCGCGATCCCCACGGCCGGCCGCCACGGAGCCAGGTCCGGACGCTCTTTCAGCAGGTCGCCGGTCGTTGCATAGAGTGCCGTCGCGAGGGTGTCCAGGTTGTTCGTCACAAAACGATCTTGGATGCCCTCGTCCTCGTCTCCGCAGGCACCCCTTGGAATTGATCATCTAGGAGTGGCAGGACCAGCCACATCCCGCGCAGCCGACCTACCTTGGACGTCATGGAGAACACCAACCCTCTCGGCGCGTTCCTACGTGCCAGACGCGAGCTGGTCAGCCCCGGGGACGTCGGGATCAGCCAGCGCGGGCTGCGCCGTGTCAAAGGGCTGCGCCGGGAGGAGGTCGCCGCCCTCGCCGGCATCAGCTCGGACTACTACCTGCGGCTGGAGCAGGTCCGGGAGCGCAACCCCTCCGTCCAGGTCCTCGAAGCGCTCGCCGATGTTCTCCAGCTCGACAGTGACGCCACCGCCTACTTGTTGGGCCTGGCCGGGACCCGCCCGCGCAAGGCGGCACGACCGGCGGCGGAACGGGTGCCGGTGAGCATGAAGTACATGGTGGCGCAGATGCCGATGCCCGCGTTCGTGCAAGGCAAGTACTTCGATGTCCTGGCCGCGAATCCCATGGCCCGCGCCCTCTCCCCGAACATGGCGCGCGGCGTCAATCGGTTGCGTGCGGCATTTCTGGACCCCCGCGAATGGGGACTGTACCGGGACTGGGTGCAAGCCACCGCCGGAGTGGTCGGGTCCACGACTTTCTTGATCGTGTGCTGCGCGGCCTGCGCGCCGAGACCGGCCGCTTTCAGCTCGGCGTAGGTGTGCTTGCGCAGCTCGTACTCACGCGGCACACCACGGGCGAAAGCCACCTCGGACACCCAGTTGGCCCGGCCGTTGACCGTGTGCAAGGTCGCGCCGACAGCGGATGCCTGCGCGGCATCCGGCACCAGTTTGACTTGCACGACGATCTTCACGTGGATCA
>NZ_JBEZKJ010000122.1:0-20835 GCF_040651675.1 Streptomyces sp. NPDC048415
GGGCGCCGGATCGAGATCGGCAAGCTGCCGGGTGGGAAAGCGGCGGTGACCGAGCGGGCCGAGCAGACCGGCCGGGACGGCCAGAAGATCCTCACTGCCGCGTGGGCCGCCTCCGCCCCGCCTCACCTGCGGCTATTGCCGCAGGTGGAGATCCTCCGCCAGGCGTGGGTCCAGCACTACTTCTGGGACGCCCGTGGGCGCCTGCGCTGGCGGGACGGGCACGCCCTGCCCCCGGCTCACCTGCGCTTCGACTCCCCCTACGACACCGATACGCACTACTGCGTCAAACGGGACACCGCTTGGAGCGGCTACCGCGTCCATCTGACCGAGTCCTGCGACGAACAGCGCCCCGAGCTGGTGGTCCACGTGGCCACGACGCACTCCACCGTGCAGGACGTCGAGATGACCGCGACCATTCATGACGACCTGGCCAAGCGGGAGTTACTGCCCTGCGAGCACGTCGTCGATGCCGGCTACACCACCCCGGCACACATCGAACGGGCCGCTCGGGTGCACGGCATCACCCTGCTCGGCCCGGTGGTCACGCAGGTCTCGTTGTCGCCGCCGAGGTTGCCGCCGCACCACTCCTTCGCCGGGGCGTCTGTTGCGGGCATCTTGTACAGGTTGGTCTTGTCCATCACTGACCTCCAGAGGATCTGGTGATCTGTTCGCGGAGAGGCGGTCTCCGTGCCGTCGTGCTCGTGCTGACCCGCCCGCCCTCTTGTTGAGCCTGGGGTGCAGAGGACGGGCGGGCGTTCCTACGGCGGCGGCCCCCGACGGGGGACGCGGGGGACGGCCACGCTCATCCCGCTACCGGTGCGATCGGCGGCGCGCCGGTAGCGGGGTCTAGAAGTTGGTCTTGCTGTACGGGTGGTAGTACTTCCCGCTGCGCCCCATGGGGAGGCAGCAGTGCAGACCGCCGCGCGGGTGCTCGGTCCAGCAGTAGCCAGAGACGCGGCCTCGGGCGCCGGGAAGGGTGGACGTGCTCACGGGATCTCTCCTGTCTGTGAGGGGCGCCGGGGGCGTGCGGGGCACCGCGGCCCGCACTCGTACACCTCGACGCTCAGGTCATGTGCGCCGCTGTTGCCGGGGGCCCGTCCGGCGGATCTCGCCCCGTTCGTCAGCGGGGTACCGCACCAGCAGCAGTTCCAGCCGGAGTACTGGGCACGCGTCAGCCGGGTGACGTGCGGCGGCTTCGGCGTCCAGATCATGGGCGGTCGGCGAGCGGCACCAGGTCGTAGGCCTCACGGCAGGAGCGGCAGGCAAACGCGTTGCCGCGGGGCCCGGAGCCCTGTTCCTGCGCCTCGATCAGCCGAACTCCCCGGGCGTAGTTCTGGTGCCACGCGCACCAGCCGTATCCGCTGGGGGTGTTCGTGGTGTCCGCGGTCTGCGTGGGCTTCAGCACGTTGACTCCAACCAGTCGGCCACGCCCGGGGCCGTTCGCGCGGCCGCCGGGGTTTGTTGTGCCTCCCGACGCTAGGAGCGTGATGTGCAGCACTGCCAGCAATGTGCAGATCTTTGCAGCATGACGTCCCTACCAAAGGGACTGTCGCGTTCGCGCCCTTGACCGACTCGCCCGCCTGCATGACTGTGGCGCAAAGGACTGCACATCGCGTGGACGGAGACAGGCATGCCGCTACGGTTCATCGGGATCGACCCCGAGACGAAGACATCAGACTCGCCCACCGTCTGGATCGACCAGGAGAAGCAGGAACTCGTCTTCCAGGGCTGGAAGCCAAGCCCCGAACTTGAGGCAGAGTGCGCGGCCTTCGAGGTGCCGGGCCACGCTGTCGGAATCCCGGCGGACGAGGCCGTGATCCGTATCCCCGCCAGGATGGTGCACATGATCAGGGAGGCGTGCGATGCCGTCGACCGTTCCGACGATCGCTGAACTCATCGGCGGATGCACACGATCCGCCGTGCACCTCGAAATGCGGGACCAGTACGGCACCGCCGCGGAGGCCGAAGACTTCCAGGCCTGGCTTGAAACCGGCCGCCTCGACACCGACCCCAGCTCCCCGGACTGGGAGCCCTGGGTCAGCCTCGTCTCGCAGGCCATCGCGCGCGGCGTCTCGGTGCGGCGCGCCCGCATCGTGTCCGAGCCGGTCACCGAGTACATCCGCTACGAGCACGCCTCAACTGGCGTCAACGTGCACGCGGGCGAAGAGGTGCGCTGGCTCCCGCGCCGACGCGCCTCGGATATCGCACTGCCCGGCAACGACTTCTGGCTGTTCGACGACCAGGTGATCCGGTGGGGCTACTTCTCCGGAGACGGGGCCGTGGTCGGCCACGAGGTCTCCGAGGACCCGGCCGCCGCGAAACTGTGCTCGGAGGCGTTCGACGCCGTCTGGAACCGGGCCATCCCTCACGACCAGTACCAGATCCGCTGACCAGAAAGCACCGGCAGCCAGCCCATGCCCGCCTCGCCTTCCTCGTCTGCCCAGGCCGCGCGTGAAGCCGTCGCCCGTCGGCTGCGCGACCTCCGCAGGGAAGCCGGCCTGACGGTCGTGCAGTTGGCTGCCGCGTGCGGCTGGCACTACTCCAAGACCTCGCGCATCGAGAACGCCCTCACCGGCCCCTCGGCGACCGACATCCGCCGCTGGTGCGCCGCTACCCACGCCGAGGACCAGGCGCAGGACCTCGTCGTGCAGTCCATCAATGCTGAGTCGATGTACCGGCAGTGGCGCGACCAGGTCCGCTCCGGGCTGCGGCACATCCAGGAGAGCCGCACGCGGATTTCCCGTGAGACGGAGTGCTTCCGGATGTACTCCTCGAGCCTCGTGCCCGGCCTGCTTCAGACGGAGGGCTACGCGCTCGCCGTCCTCGGCATGGCAGCGGGTATCCACGATCTGCCTGTGGACGACAGCGCGGAGGCCGCCCGGGCCAGGATCGAGCGCTCGCGCATCGTCCACGAACAAGGGCACCGGTTCGTCGTGGTCGTTGAAGAGCCGGTGCTGTACTGCCAGGTGGCCGACCAGGACGCGATGGCCGCGCAGCTCGGATACCTCCTCACCGCGGGCGCGCTACCCGCCGTCTCTCTCGGCATCATCCCGATGGCAGCCCGACGCTCACACTGGCCCGAGGAGACGTTCCACGTCTACGACGACCGGCTCGTATCGGTGGAGCTGGTGTCCGCCGAGGTGAACGTGACACAGCCTGGGGAGATCTCCCAGTACCTGGAGACGTTCGAGCGGCTGCGCCGTATGGCCGTGTACGGCGCCGACGCGCGCGCCCTGATCGTGAAGGCCATCGACGCGCTGCGGTGACCCGGGTGGTGGACTTACCCTCCCCGTCATGACCGCCGCCGCTGTGACCCTCGCTGTGACCGCCGCCGCCCTGGAGATCTGGGGCATCGTCTGGACTGTGAAGGACATCCGTTCCGCACGGCGCCGTCTGGCGTCGTATCTGGAATTTCCGCGCACTGTGTACGGCTCGGCGCACGCCACCCTCGGCTCGGTGACGATGACCGCCGAGGGAACGGTGGGAGTTCCCACGCTTGAGCAGCGCATCGAGGATCTGGAGGCGTGGCGGCGCGGGCTGCGCGCTGAACTGGACCGGCGCGAGGGGAAGGTGACGGAGCGTCTGACGACCCGTTTTCAGGGTGCGCTGCAGGCTGCCGAGCAGACCACCGACGACCAGTTCAAGAAACTCCGCACGTACATCGGAGGCTCGCAGCAGTCCTTTTGGGAGAGCTACCGCGGGCCGATCGTCCTGGGCGTCGGTGTGGTGGTCGGCCTGGCGGCGAACATCTTCTCCAGCCTGCCGCCCTCGTGAGGACTGCCGGGCGGGTCTGACAACGGCGGCCCGGTTTCAGATCATCAGAGGCGACACCACCAGCCCCACCCGAAACCGGCCCTGCCACTGGGTGAAGGTCACCGTTGCCTACCCCAGGCTGGCAGCGAGTTTCCCATTCTCGGCTTCCTTGGCGGTGAGCTGAACGGTGCCGCGGTGGGAGACCTCCACCTTGTAGAACTTCTCACCCTTCGGTACGTCGGGCACGGCGATGTCGAAGCTGCACATGTAGTCCTTGTAGCTGCTGTCGCCGAGTTCACCGGTGGCGATGACGTCGCCGGATGCGCCGTACACGGTGACGCTGGCGCCCTCGGAGATGTCGTCGTAGCCGCTGTCGTAGCTGGCTGAGCAGTCGTCGTCTGCTGGGACGGCGTCCTTGGTGAGCGTGAAGCTACCTTCCAGGGTGAAGGCTTCGGATCCACTGGGCCCGTTGTTGGCGGTGATGGCCCAGATGCCGCCCACGATGCCAGCACCGAGCGCGAGGCCGAGGAGGCCAGCGGCGAGCGGACTGAGGCGTCTCTTCGTCATCCCAGGGGCGGGTACGGCCGGTGGTTCGGCGGGCTGCGGCGGGGTGTCGGGCTGCGGCGGAAGTTCGTTCGTCATGGTCCCCCCAAGGGCATGTGTGCTGAGAGGGCATCATGCGCTGCGTGAAGGCGCCGTGTGGGGCGTGTGGCCGTGTCGTGACCCTGGGTGGGGAAACGGGCTTCGGGCGCTGGCCTCGCGCCCTCCATCGTCCGTCCGGTTTCAGTTCCTCGATTCCTCCGCGACCGCAGCTCAGGCACGCAACACTTCACCTCGCACGCATGCACGTCACTGGGGGGACAATGCCTGACAGACCACAGCGCCCGCCGCGCCCCAACGAGGAAGACCTCATCCGCTTCCACAACGGCGACACGCTCGACAACATCCCGATCATCCGGCGGCCCGCGGCCGCGCCGCATCGCCGCCGGTTCTGGCTCACCGCGGGTGCGGTAGCCGTGCCGGTCGCAGTGATTGGCGCGCTGGTCGGGGCGGGAGCGGCCGAACTCGCGGACGGCCGAGGGCCCCGTCCGGACGCCAGGCCGCCAGCCGAATCGTCTGCGTCGGTCAGGACGCCACCGAGCTCGCCGACCGCCGGCGCCCCGCTCGTCACACCTTCGGCCAGCCCGTCGCCGAGCGAGTCCCTGACGGTGGCCGCACAGCCGCAGCTCGAACAGATACGCATCGTCCAAGCCCCGGCAACGGGAGGTGACCCGAGCACGGCGTACTGCCTCGTCTACACCGGGTCGGACAGCGGAGGCGTGAGGGACGCAATCCTCCTGGCAAACGCGCCCGCGTACCAGTGTGCGGACCTGCTGTCCTACACCCCCGACGGCGGGGGCTCGTTCTCCTCGGAGGTGCCGTCTTGCGAACCGCCCGCGCGGGCGGCCGTGCTGAGCTTCGCCGAGCAATCCGAGTGGGTCGGCGAGGTGTACTTCACATGCCTGACGCGGCACACAGGCGCGTGAGCCAACCCCAAACCGCATAGGGGATGCGGTTCGGTGCACCTGACCTGCGGGTTTCCCGGTCAGATGGCACGCCCCTGGCACGTCTCTCGGGGGCGCAGGTGCGGGCGTCCCCCGGGTGGGAGAGGCTGACGGCATGGCCTCAGTAATGCCCGTGATCGTGTACCCGCCCGACGAGACAGGTGGCCGGCGTGTGCGGGTTGACGACGAGATCCTCGGCCGGGCGTACGGGCTGCGGGACGTCGCCGAGTTCCTGCGCCGCGCGGGGATCGAGGACGTCGAGGAGGAGTACGTAGCGGCGTCCGGGCTGATCGAGTGGCGGGGCGGCGGGCCCGACGTGTGGTCGTGAACGCGCGAGCGCCCACCCTCGGCCGTGAGGGCGGGCGCTGGACTTACAGGGCGGCTACTTCCCGATGCTGATCTTGTCGTTGTCGAGCAGCGCCGTGTGTGTCGCTGCCGTAATGATCAGCATCACCATGAGGAACCCGGGCACCGGGTTCGGGTCGTTCGGGTCGGGGCTGATCGCGATTGCGGTCCCGAAGATGGCGATCTCTCCCACGGCGTATGTGACGGCGAGCCAGGGCTTCACTACTCCCTTCACCGCGGCGACGACGAACGGGACGGCCGCGGCCAGGCCGGCGCTGACGATCGGGACGAGGATCCAGATCACCTTGGCGCGCGCGGTGTCGAACATGCGGGGCCGAGCCGGCGTTAACGGCTGGTTGAAGTAGGGGTTGCTGGCCATGGGGCGCTCCTTGCCTTGGTGAGGTGGAGCGAGTGTCGACGAAATATGCAGTCGGGTCATGGGGTTTGACCACGATGGGTACTCAAGGGGGGCGCGCGGCCATACGAGCGCGCCTCCTTCACAGGCGACAGCCGTCATGTTCGCTGCGATCCATGCTCCGTCGGCGCCTTCGGCTTCACGACACTGCCCGCAGGCCGGGTGAGGATTCGCCGAAGCTCTTCGACGAGCTCGGGGGGCGGCTCGGGCGCGGCCTTGACGCGTTCGTGGATCCAGGCGACGACCTCGGGGCCGAGGAGCGCGTGGCGTTCCTCGCGGGTCATACGGAGGCGCGTGCGGAGGCAGGACCGGCGACCGCCCGACGGGACACAGCGACGCCGGAGGCAGAGCGTGGCCGTCGCGCCAGCGCAGGCGTCCGCGTGCATCCCAGTAGTAGTGGTGCACCCACACCCGGCGCAGGATCTCCACCTGCGGCAACGCGCGCAGCCGGGGCGGGGCGTCGGGCGCCCAGGCGGCGGCCAGGACTTTGCATCCGTCCCGGCCGAAAGCCTCGGCCAGGGCGGTGACTCCGGCCTTCCCGCCAGGGACCTTGCCGATCTCGACCTTGCGCCCGTAGCGCTTGTCCCACTCCGGTTCCACCAGCGGCAGCAGCCAGTCCGGGGCTGCTTGGGCGAGTTGCTCGAGTGCAGCCCGCAGGCTCTCGCCGGCCAACTCCAGGCGGCTGAGCCTGCGGACGGCGGCCAGCACGTGTGTGGCATCGGTGCGCTGGCGGCCTCCGGCCTTGAGCAGGCCGGCTTCGACCAGCCGGTTCAGCATCACCTGCAGCAACCGGTCGGCCGCATTCCCCTCGGTCAGCCGGGCCCGGAACTCGCACAGCACCGAGTGATCGAACCCGGGATCGTCCAACTTCATGCCGAGGGCGTATTTCCAGTCGATCCGAGTGCGGACCGCATTTGCGGCAGCGCGGTCGGACAGGTTCTCCGCGATCTGCAACACGCTGACCAGCGCCAACTGCCCAGGCGACAGACCAGGGCGCCCATCACGCGGGTACAGGTCCGCGAAGTCCTCGTCCTCGAACACCACGTCCAACCGGTCCCGCATCAGCATCGCCGGTGCCCCCTTCGGACACGCCGCCCACGCTGTCAGCACC
Organism: Streptomyces sp. NPDC048415; assembly: GCF_040651675.1. Taxonomy (NCBI): domain Bacteria; kingdom Bacillati; phylum Actinomycetota; class Actinomycetes; order Kitasatosporales; family Streptomycetaceae; genus Streptomyces; species Streptomyces sp. NPDC048415. The sequence continues at coordinate 7,169 of NZ_JBEZKJ010000122.1, forward strand.
GTCCGCGTCGGAATCCGCTGATAACTCCTCGGCCGCAACGACATCCCCGGGCCCTTCCCCGAGACACCACCCCGCCTCACTCCAGCGAACCGCAGAACAGACGTCGCGTCAGCACCCCTCACAAGATCGCCAACAGAGTCAGTCCGTTGTCTTGCCCGCCGCCGTCTTCGAGGCAGTGCGCTCCAGCGGGTCGAAGGTGTACGTGGTGGACTTCATCGTGCCGGTGTCGTCCCTCTTCTGGGACTCCACGACGTGGTCGAAGCCGTCGTACACGCTCCGCTCGATGACCGTTCCGTTTGAGGTGACGGACTCCTGGCGGCCGAACGGAGTACGCGGTCTGGTCACGGGCCACCGGAGGCGGAGCGGACCAGCCTGACGCAGTCGGGGCCCGCCTCCTGACGGAAGCAGGCCCCGACGCAATCATCCGCTATGGGTCAACCCTTGCGCTCAAGGGTCCCTGAGCATTTCGAGCACTCTTATCCGACGGAAACCACGGGTTCGGGCCCCGGAAAGTTCGGAGGGAGCCCATGCGGTTCGGCCGTCCCAGAGCACAACCAGGCGAGATAGCTCGAGAGGCTGCCCTCGTAGTGGAACCAGTCGTCATTCCGCCCAGCCACAACGACTGTCCATTCGTTGGGCTGCCCTTCTGTACGCCAGTGGAACTCGTCCCCGTCTATCGAGCCGCCCCACCGCAGCAACCCTCCCGATTCCGGAAACGCAGGGTAGCCACCGAGCATTCCCTTCTGCGCCATATCCTCGGCACCGGCGAGATCCTCTTTCTGCGCCTCGACGTATCCTGTTTCGCCTCCTGGGGCCGGCGACGTCACAGTGAGGAATTGCCCGATCTCCAGCCGAGGGTACCACTCCGCCAAAGCGATGTAGTCGTCTGGCAGCCCAGTCCTCAAGCCGTCGAAGACCACCTGCCAGTTGATGCGTCGTGGAACTTCGAGACGCTGCGCCACCAGCCCTGGCAGTGCAGCCTCTAGGGATTCGATACTCAACAGCCACCGCCATTTGCGTTCTTGTTTTCTATCCGCACACTGAACTGTTTACGGGTCGGCGTGGATGCCGTCATGGTGATCGCAGTCGGCCGGTCCGCGTTGTTCGGATCACCGTACTCCAGGACTGCACCGTATGTGACAGGTTCCGTGGCGAGGGCTTCCGCCATCCTGTTCTCGCACGTTTTCATTCCGCTCACATTGAAGCGTCGGTAACCCGTGAAGATGTTTTCCGGAATGTTTGCCCCGTGGAATCTGTCTCCGATGATGTGAGACCGGTTAAAGAGGTAGTCGCCATTTGCGTCTTTCACGCCGACGGGGAACCCCTGCGGAGTGAACACATCTTCTGTGCTGCGCGAGTTCGGAGGCTTGAGGTCGCTGGGACACATAAGGGCTGTCGCCCCTGTAGCGTTCCCGTTCATGAGCGGAAAATACATGTACCGCTCTTCTCTCGGCTGGGAACTGCACCTGATGCGATCCGTCAAGGAGCGGGTGTTCATCTGTCTGCATCCAGCGGAACATGCGAGGGCGTGGAGCGGGTCGTCTCCGTTCCAGATATCTATGACCGTGCTGACTGCCGCGCCCACCAGATTCCGCTTGCCTGCAGTCTTCGCCGTATCCCAAATGCTCCGACTGGCCTGGCTCTCGGCCGCCGCGGTGGCCGCCTTGGCGAGAGTCTCTTCGCCCTTTTCGAGAACGTCGGTGAACCAGGAGTCGTGCCCGTCGATCTCAACGCGGTTGATGGGATTGCCGCCGGTGAAGGCATACCGGTTTCCGGTGTACGTGTCGGTTCCGAGCCCCATGTCGGCGAGTGCGCCGTTGTACATGTCCCGGGTGGTGAAGCGGTTCAAGCCCGGGTCGTAGTCGCGGAAGCCCATGTCGTACGTGCCGGAGCCGGCGTCCCAGCGCTTGGCGTTGAACCGGTAGGGGTTGTAGTCCTCCTTGGTGGGGTCGTTGGTGTCGGGCTTGTCGATTCCGGTGAATTCCGAATCGTCGCTGTTGCCGTAGGCGGTGTAGCCGTAGGTGGCCTTGGTGTCGCCGCTCTTGTCGGTCAGCGTTTCGACGTCAGCGTGGTTGTTGTAGCCGTAGTAGCCGTCCTCACTCGTCCCGTCCGTGTTGTGCTTGATCTGGGAGAGGCGTTCGCCCCACGGGCTGTACTGGTAGGACTTGGTCAGCTCGCTGCCGACCTTCTCGTCCAGCACCTCCCCCGACATACCGAGGTAGTTGAAGTCCGTGGTCTTGCCGTCGGCCGTCTTGGAGGCGGTGCGGTCCAGTGGGTCGAAGGTGTATTTCGTCGACTTCAACGCACCCGCGTCGTCGGCCTTCTGGGACTCGACGACGTGGTCGAAGCCGTCGTACACGCTCCGCTCGATGACCTTCCCGCCGCTGGTCGTGGACTCCGCCCGGCCGAAGGGGTCGTAGGTGTAGTTCGCCGTGGGGCCGCCGGCCACCGTGGCCGACTGAAGGCGGTTGCGGTCGTAGTTGTAGTTGGTGGTGACGTTCTTGACGGCCTGGCTGATGACGTTGGCGTTGTCGTCGTGGACGTACGACTCCGTGCCCGCGCCCGTGCCGGTCTTGACACTCTTGGCGAGCCGGTCGGCGGGGTCGTAGGTGTAGTCCGTGGTCGAGGAGAGATAGGCGCCGTGGTTGTCGGCGTTCATCTTCTTCGCGACGTCCTGCGCCTTGTTCGCGTTGGGGTCGTAGGCGTAGGTGTGCGAGGCGACAAGCGTCGTGCCGTCGGGCTTCTCCTCCGTCGACGTCTTCAGCGATCCGTCGGCGTAGTAGGTGTAGTCGACGGTGTTCTTGTTGCCCTTGGTCTCCTGGAGCTTCTGACCGCGGTCGGTGTACGTGTAGGACGTGACCTTCGGGGCGGCGTCGTCCGCGGTCTTGCCGACCGAGACGGTCTTGACCATTCGCGCAGGTCGTAGGTGTACTTCGAGTACTGGTCGGGGTGGGTGATCGTGTCCGGCTGACCGGCGGCGTCGTAGGTGTACGACGTGGCCTTCTTCTCCTGACCGGCGAGCCCTTCGACCACCTTCTGGACCTGGTTGAGGCCGGTGTAGGTGACCGTGTAGGCGTCGATCTTCGCTCCGGACGAGGTGTCGTCGATGGAGGTCAGGTTGCCGTTGAGGTCGTAGGTGTAGGCGAAGTTCTTCTTCTCGTTGTCCGTGTCACCGGAGTTGTTGCGGACCAGTTTGACGCCGTCGGCGACCGCGATGCCCGTGCTGGACTGGTCGAGCTTGAGCTTGCTGTCCTCGCCCTGCTTGAGGGTGTAGGTGCCCAGGCTGACCCAGGTGCCGGTGTTCGCCGTCTGGTCCTTGGTGACGGGCGTCTCGCTGGTGGTGCCGTGGGTGAGCGTGTACTTCGCGCTCGTGGTGGCACCGGTCACCTTCGGGTACTTCACGTATGCCGTGTAGGAGCCGTCGGCGGGGATGTTCAGCGTCCATGTGAAGGCGTCGGTGCCCGAACCGACCGCGTGCGTGGCGTGGTTGTAGCCCTGCTGGCCGGTGATGTCTCCCTTGGCCCAAGTGCCGGTGGAGGAGGTGTTCTGAGTGTCGGAGTTGTCGGTCAGGACCACGCTCTGGCCGACCGGGACTCCGTCGTCCGCTCTCGACTTCAGCGAGCCGTCCGGGTAGTAGGACCACGTCATGGTCCGGTTCGAGGAGCCGTCCGCGGCCGAGATGGTGCGCGCCTTCTGCTTCCCGGTGTCGGTGTAGTCGTAGTCGGTGACGATCGACCACGGGTCGGTGGACTTCTTCACCCAGCCGTTGTCGTAGTACTCGTAGGTGGAGTCGTTGCGGACCGTCTCGCCGTCCGAGGGCGGCAGCGACGTCGTCTTGACCCGGCCCACCTCGTCGTAGTCGGTGCGGGTGTAGACGTTGTTCTTGTTGTAGCGGGCGTCCGCCGGGTCGTAGGGCTGGTACTGCTTGACGGGGCGGTTCAGCGCGTCGTACTCGGTGCGGGAGGCGAATGCCTCCGTCGAGCCGGCCGCCGTGCCCCGCGGAGTGATGACCTTGGTGACGTTGCCGACCTGGTCGTACTCGTACTTGGTCGAACGCGTCTTGCTGCCGTCGTAGGGGGCCTTGACCTCGGTCTGCTTGCGCCGTGCGTCGTAGACGACGGTGGTGGTGTTGTTCTCCTTGTCCGTGCTCGTGACGGTCAGACCGTCCTTGTCGTAGGACTGCTGCGTGTACTTGCCGGCCGAGTCGGTGACCTTCACCGGGCGGTGGTTCAGGTCGTAGTCCGTCTTTGACGTGAAGTCGCCGGTGTCCGCGGTCGCGTTCTTCTTCGGGTCGACGAACCACGACCCCCTGCGCGGCGGCGTGCACCGCCATGACCCGCACATCGATCCCGGGAAACAGCACATCCTCGATCGCCACGACCCCCATACCGGGGCAATCCCCACGAGAAACGTTCCCGCACTCGCGTGCTCACCTGGGGATTCACGGAATCGCGGCCTGAACCAATTGTTTGACCGTCGACAGCCCGGAACTGCTCAGCCCCTACTTCGAACTGATGCGCTGCCGCCTGGCCGAGGAGGCCCTGACGGGAGTGATCGACCTGCTGGTGAACTGACCAGCCACTTGCCGCCACAGAAGCGACCGTGCTGGTCACAGTCCTCAACGAAACGCTGCGACCAGCGATTTCACAACACGACCTAGGTCTCGCAGACCAGAGTTTCGGGCCGATAATGCGTGGTGCCGTTGACCTCTACCCACCCGCTGACAAAGGCGCACCAGTCATCGGCTTGAGAGACGTAGATGCCCCCGGCATAAGTAGAGTAGACGCCTGTGTCGTGCCACGAGGCTGCCCACTCCTGGTGGCGAAGGCGGACTTCCATGTTGTGATCACCCGCCCGGTTGTCGTAGGTCTTGGCACAATACGTGCCGCTACCCGCGGGGTCGTACCAGATCTTGATTTCCCCCATACCATCCGGCACGGGAACGGTCTTTACCCAATGGCCCTTGCACTCGCCCAGGAACGGGCCCGAGTAGCCAGGCGGGGCCGCGTCTGCGGACGCGGACGCGGTGCCCGACCCACCGAGCGTGGCACTGGCCACGAACCCGGAGACGGCGGCAGCGATTAAGACGCGTCTTTTCATCCCGTCGAACCTTTTCACTGGGCCCCCAGTTTCTTATCAAGCGGCAATCAAGGGATTTCGGATAGTCCCCCAACCTGCGCGCGTGGCCGATCCACCGTAGCAACGGGGAAATTCCTATGAGGCCTTCTTCCTGAAGGATGGCTGGTAACGATGTCTTCGGCCTTCTGGACACATCGGTAGGAGGCACCAACAGGGAGGGCGCCCAACAGCATGTATCAGCCACATCATTTACAGAGGGCGCGTCGGCAGTACTCCAACGCCTTACCACCTGGGCCTGAGCAGCTGGGGCGGCCTCGAGCCTCCCGCGGCGAGGCCGCCTCCGCGGTCCGGGCCGGGACGGCGGCCCGCCGCTCGAGCCGGCTGGCACTCCTCGGGGCCGCAGCGCGCGCAGCCGCGGCCCCGCTGCCCCTACGGTCAGCGCGGACACGGCCCTGCAGCTCCTCAGGGAGGCGCACGGTGAGCTGGACACCGGCCCCAGGGCGTCCGCGGCCTTCCTGGACGCCTCCGGCACGGTGGCCCCGACCGCGGCGTACACCGCCGCCGAGGCCCATATGCCCTCGGCCGCCCAGCAGTTCGCAGCCCTGGCCGAACAGACCGCAGCCCGCCTTGTCCGCGGCCGCGGGCGGGGAGCTGTCGCCGGCGCAGTGCGTGCTGCACGCGGGCGTTGCCGGGCCCTGCGCTAGAAGGTCAGGTTCCAGGCGTCGATCTTGCCTGTGTCGGAGGCGGCGTTGTCGTTGACGCGCAGCTTCCAGGTGCCGTTCGCGACCTCCGAGGAGGCGTTTACGGTGTAGGTCTGGGCGATGTTGTCGGTGCTGCCGCCGGCGTGGTTGTGCAGCGTGTAGACGGTGCCGTCCGGCGCCACCAGGTCGACCTTCAGGTCACCGATGTAGGTGTGCTTGATGTCCACACCCACCTTGAGGGTGGCCGGGGCGTTGCCGGTCACGCCGGTGACGGCGATCGGGCTCTCCACGGTCGCGTTGTCGCTGATGGCGAAGTCCGCGAGGTTCTCGAAGTACTTGCCGGGCGGCGGGGTGGTCCCGACGGCCTTGAGGGCGTCGACCTGTCCCTCGCCGAAGAACGAGTTGTTGGCCGTCGTGCCCGTGCAGCGGCTGTCCGAGGGGCAGGCGATGTCGTTGGCCTGGGCGGCCAGCTTGGCGCGGATCTGCGCCGGAGTGATGCCCGGGTTGGCGCTGGCGATGAGTGCCGCCACGCCGACCACGTGCGGGGTGGCCATCGAGGTGCCGCTCTTGCTGCCGTAGCCGCCGCCGGGGACGGTGGAGTACACGTTGCTGCCCGGCGCCGCGACGTCGATGACGCCCTGCCCGTAGTTGGAGAACGAGGCCTTGGTGACGCCCGTGGCGTTGGCCGCGACCGTGACCACGCCCGGCAGCTCGGTCGGGATGTCGAGGCAGGCGTTGGTGATCGTGCGGGTGACCGGCGTCGAGTCGTTCGGGCTCGCGGAGTCGGTCGTCTTGTGGGCGAGGTCGTAGTTCTCGTTGCCCGCGGCGGCGATCTGGAGGGAGCCCTTGCCCTCGGCGTACTCCTGGGCGCGCTTGACGCCCTCGATGATGGCGGCCTGGTCGATGTTGTCCGGGCAGTTGAACTGCCACGGGTCCGTGTAGTAGCTGTTATTGGTGACCTTGAAGCCGTGGTCACCGGCCCAGACGAAGCCGCAGATGGTGTTCTCGGCGAAGAAGAAGGAGTTGCCCGGCTCGGCGACCCGGACCGCGGAGATCTTCACCCCGGGGGCCACGCCGACGACGCCCTTGCCGTTCTTGGCCGCGGCGATGGTGCCCGCTACGTGGGTGCCGTGCGTGTCGACGTCCCGCCAGGCGCCGGCACGGGTGTCGGGCTTGCCGTAGGCGCAGGAGACTGAGTCGGCCGCGTTGAAGTTGGGCGCCAGGTCCTGGTGCTGGTCGTCCACACCGGTGTCCAGGATGCCGACTGTGACTGAGGCGGAGCCCGGGTTCACGGCCCAGGCCTGGTCGGCCTTGATCTGGCTCATGTCGGCCCGGACCGGTTCTCCGGCCGGGGTCGAGGCCTGGGCCGGATTGGCCGGGAGCGCCGGGTTGTAGGCGTCGGCCGGGACGTCCGAGGTGCGCGTGGCGCCGACCTGCTGCACGCCGGCGACGCCGCGCATGGTGGCGGCGAATTCGCTGGACGCCGAGTGGGCGACGATCACGCCGATGGCGTCGAAGTTCGAGAAGACGGTGCCGCCGTTGGCCGCGATCGCGGAGCGGACCGCCGAACTGTCACCGGGGGCGGTGATCACGAGGTAGGCACGCGTGCCGGCCACCCAGGTCGCACTCTGGGAAGCCGGCACGGCGGCCGGAGCGTGGGCCTTGGCGGCTGGCGCGGTGGAGGGGTCGATGGGGAGCGTGCCCGCGAGGGCGCCCGGGGCGCCGAACGCGAGGGCGGCGCCGAGCGTGGCCGCCAGGACCAGCGTGCGTCTAGGGCGGCTGGATATGTGGGGTATCAAAGCGTCCTCCGGAGACGGCCCGGCCGTGCTGAGGGCACCGGCGGGGCCGTACGAAACGAGTGGTGGATGCAAGATGTCAGACGGGTCCTCCTGTACGGAAGTACCTTTCTGTGCAGGGGCGTTATAGGGGCATGGCTGAAAAGAGACGTACTCCGGGCATCGGGGGGTCGGGATCCACTGGGAGCTCGGCGACGTCGACCGCGCCCTGGTGGCCGTCGGCGACGTGCCGGCCACGTCCGTCCAGCTGCAACTCGTGGAGCGGACCGCGCCGCAGCCTCATCTGTTGGTGACGCCTCGACAGGCCCGAATCGTGAGGGTTCAGAAGGGGAGCGGTTCGGCATCCAGTGACTCCGTGTATCCCAGGGCCCACCGCCCGGGGACGGTCTCACAGATCGCCTCCAGGTCGTCCCTGGTCCGGCCCCGGGCGTGCAGCCAACTGTGGGCGCCCAAGCCGTCTTGGCGTAGCAACTGCCCCGGGGCGGAGAACCAACGCACTGGAAAGTCCTCCGGACCCGTCCACATCGGATAGTCGGGCAGTGCGACCCGCTGGAAAGCGTTCGGGCACCGCCCCAAGTAGGTAGGTGCCAGAACCCGAACGCCCGGCCGTGGCAGGAGTACGTGGCGACGACGGGTCCCCTCTCCCTACGCAGGTCGCCGAGGCCCTGATGGGACGGCTTCCCAACAGCGAGCGGTGGGACACGTGGCTGACGTACGGCGAGCAGAAGCATCGCGCGCTGCTCTCAGGCGCGTGGCGCCCTACATGCGGAAGGAGATCTGCGAGGTGGGGAACCGGGCGAAATCGGCGGTCCTCTCTGGGTAGATGGTCCCGAGGCCAAGCGCGGTGAGCAGGTGGTCGCAGGACTGGTTCAGGGCACTCTCCGGGGTGACCGGCTCGTACAAGCCGGGGTGGTCGGCCGGTTCCTGGGCAGCCAGGGAGGGCTGGTCACGCACGTGCTGGGCGTAACCCAACAGGTGGGCATGGCGGGCGTTGTTGAAGTCGTCGTCGCTGAACTCGTGTGCCGTGAGTTTCGCGATGGCCCGCAGTCGGGCGTCGATGACGCCGATCTGGGAGTCGACAGTGAGCGGGGCGCCGAGGTGGCCGACGACGCGGTGAAGCGTGCCGAAGCCGGGCTCGAAAACGGTACGGGCCGCGGACTCCAGGGCTGTCAGGTCGACGCGCCCGGTGTAGGCGGCGTCAGTGAACGTGTCCAGCAGCGCCTTGCGGGCGGCCGGTGTGGCAGCAGGGTGGTCGAACTGCTGGAGGATCTCCCGGGCGATCTGGCGAGCCTGGCGCAGGCTGGCTCTCGGATCACCGGCCCAGGTCGCCATGGCGGCACGGACCTGGCGCAGCCGGATGAACTCGTCGCCCCAGTAGATCCAGATGCCGACGGGGATCTGCGCCAGGGCACGGATGCCGACGCCTTGCTTGCGGTGGTGAAGCAATGTCTGCAGGAGGTGTCGCTGCTTCTCGTCGTACAAGGCTGGGCACGAGCCGTGGCCTTTGCCGGCCGGGCGGCGCTGCGGGTAGTCGAGAAGGCCCTTCTCGGTCCAGTCGCGGGTGCGAGCAGGCTGGTGACTTCGGCGATCGCCTCCGCCGAGGGGTGGTAGTAGCGCCGTACGTTCAGGGCGCGCAGGCCGCATGGCCCAGATGTTCGCCACGATTCCCCTCCCAAAGGTCTGAGATCGTGTCGTCATCATTACCGGGTGCAGCAAAAGAGCCGGCACCGCGAGGCGGTACCGGCTCTTGGTGGTCTCGAGCTGCAACACGAGACCGTGGCGTCCCTGTTCGGCTTGTGGTTGGAGTCAGCAGCAATCAGGGCAGCTTCCGCCGGGGAGAGCCCCGGCTTGCCGTCCCGCGGGTACCACTCGACGAAGTCCTCGTCCCGCCAAAGACCGTCGAGATGGTCGCGGATGGCCATGGCGGTGGTGCCGTGGGGGTTGCTGGCACGGGCGACCTTCACGGTCAGCTCCGGCACCTCGGAGCCGGAACGGGGCTGAATGCACAACTCGGTCTCCTCCGGTGGGACGGAGACTCACCGTCGCAGCAGCATCCACAACGCAGAGCAGAGATCGATCGAACTGACACCGCAAGGGCTACACCTCGGTGCGGGTTGACGTAAGCACCTCCGCCACTTCAGCACCACAGGGGGCAGTTCTGGCGTTTCGCGAAACCGTTACAGGGGGCGTGATCCTGGACTCCGCAGAGACCACGAACACCCAGTTGAGCAGCGGAAAAGGCTCTGTTCGGGAAGACAGGATCCGCCTGCCAGCCATGCCCTCCGAGCTCCCACTCTCCAAGATCCCCGACAGCGTCACCTACTCACCCCCGGTGACTCACCTTGCCGCGAGCAGGGGGGCGCCAACTCCGCGCAGCAGCGTGTCGACCACCACGTCGGCGGCCTGTGCGGGACTGAGGTCGGGCAGGTTCTCGGCGGCGTGCCGCATCAGCGGCGGAAGGAGCGCGGCCACCCAGCCGGGCGGCAGGTCGGAGCGCAGCAGTCCCTCGTCGGTCGCACGCCGCAGGAAGGCGTCGACCTGGTCGATCAGGCGTTGGCGGCGCTCGCGCAGCGTCTCCTCGGCGTGCAGACGGCTGGTTTCCACCGGCCATTTCCGGTTGGCCGCGATGATCCCCTCGACGTAGCGGTGCAGCGCCACCGGGACCGGGGCTTGATCGAGCCTGGCGGCGTCAACGGCGTGCTCGACCGCGTCGTATCGGGCCTGGTAGACGGCGGCCAGGAGTTCTTCGCGGGAGGCGAAGCGCCGGTAGACGGTGCGCCGGTCGACGCCCGCCTCCGCTGCGATGGCGGCGATGCTCGCCGAGGCATCGTCGGCGAGCATCCGGGCCCCGGTGCTCAGGACAAGTTCGAGGTTGCGCGCTGCGTCGGCTCTCATGGTCACGAGTATACACACTTACGAGGCAGATAAGACCACGGATCGCCACACCCTTGCGCCATGTTCAGATATAAGTGCTACATTGATGAGGCGGTTGGCGAAGCCCTTCGCCCCGGGACCGAGAGGACGATCATGATCACCTACGACAAGCTTTTCATCGGCGGCACGTGGACCGAGCCGAGCAGCCCGGACCTGCTCGACATCCTGTCCCCGCACGACGAGTCGCTCGTCGGGCGCGCCGCCCAGGCCCGGCCGGCCGACGTGGACCGTGCGGTGGCCGTCGCCCGCGCGGCCTTCGACGAGGGGACCTGGCCAAACACTCCGCCGGCCGAGCGGATCGCGGTGCTGCGCCGCCTGAACGCCCTACGCGAGGCCCGCGCCGAGCAAATCGCGGCCGTGATCACCGCGGAGAACGGCTCCGCCGGCTGGTTCACGCGCGCCGGGCAGCCGAGCCTGACCCGGCAGGCCAATGCCTACCTGAAGGCGGCCGAGGACCTGGCGTGGGAGGAGAACCTGACTCCCACCGACCCCGCGACCACCGTGCGCAGCGTGGTGCGCCGCGAGGCGATCGGCGTCGTGGCCGCCGTCATCCCGTGGAACTCGCCGTTCTCCGCCTCCCTGGCGAAGATCATTCCGGCGCTGCTGGCCGGCAACACGGTCATCCTGAAGGTCTCACCGGAGAACTCCCTGAGCATGGGCCTGCTCGCCGACCTGCTGGCCGAGTGCGGGCTGCCCACGGGCACGATCAGCGTGCTGCCGGCTGACCGCGAGACCAGCGAGCACCTGGTGTCCCACCCCGACGTTGACAAGATCGCGTTCACCGGTTCGACCGGCGCCGGGCGCCGGATCGCCTCCATCGCTGGTCAGCAGCTCAAGCGCGTCAGCCTGGAGCTCGGCGGCAAGTCTGCCGCCATCGTCCTGCCCGACGCCGACCTGGCGAAGTTCACAGCCGGCCTGGCCTTCTCCTGCCTGCTCAACAACGGCGAGGCGTGCATCGCCCAGACCCGCATCCTCGCCCCGCGCAGGCGCTATGAGGAGGTCGTCGCCGCCGTCAAGCAGGTCGTCGAGTCGCTGAAGGTCGGCGACCCGCAGGACCCGGACACCTTCATCGGCCCGATGATCCGCCGCGACCAGCAACAGCGGGTGCGCGACTACATCGAGGTCGGCATCAAGGAAGGCGCACGCCTGGTCACCGGTGGCCCGCAGGTGCCGGTCGGCCTGGAACAGGGCTACTACGTCACCCCGACCGTCTTCGCGGACGTCGACAACGCGATGCGGATCGCCCAGGAGGAGATCTTCGGCCCGGTGCTGGTCGTCATCGCCTACGAGGACGAGGACGACGCCGTGCGCATCGCCAACGACTCCGAGTATGGCCTGTCCGGCGGCGTGTGGTCCGCCGACGAGCAGCACGCCCTGGCCATCGCCCGCCGCATTCGCACCGGCACCGTCACGATCAACGGCGCCCCCGTCGGCTTCGACGGCCCGTTCGGCGGCTTCAAGGCCAGCGGCCTGGGCCGCGAGTACGGCTTCGCCGGCCTGAACACCTACCTCGAATACAAGACCGTCACCATCTGATCACCCGTCGACAGGGGGCCGCACGCGGCCCCCGACTGGAGGCGCGCCCCACCATGTCCACCGCCCTTACCCCCGCGCCCGCAGCGGCGCCGCACACTCCCCTCGAACACGACAGGCGCCCCGGCGTCACCGAGGCCATGAGCGCTCTGGTCCTCGCCGTGCTGCTGGCCGCCCTCGATCAGACCATCGTCTCCACCGCGCTGCCACGCATCGCCTCCGACCTCAACGGCTTCGCGAACATCGCCTGGGTCAGCGCCGCCTACCTGCTGGCCTCGACCGCCGTCACTCCGCTGTGGGGCAAGCTCGGCGACATGGTCGGCCGCAAGCGCCTGTACCTGTCGGCGACGGCGCTGTTCCTGGTTGCCTCGGCCGCGTGCGGCCTGGCACAGAACCTCCCCCAGCTCGTCGCGGCCCGCGCGGTGCAGGGCGTGGGCGGCGGCGGCATGATCGTGCTGACCTTCGCCCTCGTCGGCGACATCGTCGCCCCCGCCGAACGCGGCCGCTACCAGGGCATGTTCGGCTCCGTCTACGGCGTGGCCAGCATAATCGGCCCGCTACTCGGCGGCGTCTTCACCGACGATCTGTCCTGGCGCTGGGCGTTCCTGATCAACCTGCCCGTCGGCGCCGTCGCCCTGATGCTGGCCGCCCGGGTACTGCCGAACGCAGCACGCGCCGCCACCGCCCGCATCGACTACGCCGGCGCGACCCTCCTAGCCTCCATCGCCACCGCCCTCGTCATGGTCACCTCCTTCGGCGAACGCTGGGGCTGGGGCTCGCCGCGAATTGCCGGGCTGATATTCGCCGCCGTTGCGCTCAGCGCGCTGCTGGTGCCGGTGGAGCGGCACGCCTCCGCCCCCATCCTGCCGCCGGCCATGCTGCGCTCGCGCACCGTGGTCCTCGGCTCACTGATCGGCTTCGCGGCGAACGTCGCAATGTTCAGCGTGCTGATTTACCTGCCCACCTACCTTCAAGTGGTGCACGGCGTGTCGGCCACCCTCTCCGGCGTGCACCTGCTGCCGCTGGTCGGCGGCCTGGTCGTCACCCAGACACTCGCCGGACGCCAGACCGCCCGCCCCGACCGGGTCAGGATGATCCTGATCGCCGGCATGGCCCTCAACGTCGTCGGACTACTCCTGCTCGCCACCATCGGCGCCGGCACAAGCACCCTCGTGCTCAGCGCATACTTCCTGGTCACCGGCGCCGGCATCGGTATGGTGCCCATGGTCGTCCTGACCGCAGTACAGAACTCGGTCCCCGCAGCGGACATCGGCGCCGCCAGCGCCGCAGTCACCTTCGCCCGCTCCACCGGCGCAGCCTTCGGCGTCGCGATCTTCGGCACCCTGCTGAACGTGGGCCTGGCCGACCGACTGCACGACGCGGCGCACCGAGGCATCCACGTGCCGAGCGGAATCGACCCGACCCAGACCGACACGGTCGATTCGCTGCCGCCCATCGCCCGCCAAGCCGTCCTCGACGCCTTCGCCCACGCCACCGCCACCGGCTTCCTGTGGATCACTGCGTTCGCCATCGTCGGCACCCTGCTGGCCGTGTTCCTTACCGCGCGCCCCCGCCAGTCGAACTGAGCAAGCGGCAGGGGCGGCCCGATGCGTACGCATCGGGC
>NZ_JBEZKJ010000123.1:0-20178 GCF_040651675.1 Streptomyces sp. NPDC048415
GGGGCTCCCGTACGGGGCGTACGGGAGCCCCTCTACGTAGTGGCCGATTTACGGGCCGGACGTCAGGCCTCGGACGGCCTCCGGGCCGACGTCACGCGGTACACGTCGTACACGCCCTCCACGCCCCTGACCGCCTTCAGGACGTGCCCCAGGTGCTTGGGGTCGCCCATCTCGAAGGTGAAGCGGGATGTGGCGACGCGGTCGCGGGAGGTCTGGACGGCCGCGGAGAGGATGTTGACGTGCTGGTCCGACAGGACGCGCGTGACGTCCGAGAGGAGCCGGGAGCGGTCCAGGGCCTCGACCTGTATGGCGACCAGGAAGACCGAGGACTGCGTGGGCGCCCACTCGACCTCGAGGATGCGCTCGGGCTCGCGGGACAGCGAGTCGACGTTGACGCAGTCGCTGCGGTGCACCGAGACGCCGCTGCCGCGGGTGACGAAGCCGATGATGGGGTCGCCGGGTACGGGCGTGCAACAGCGGGCCAGCTTGACCCACACGTCATCGACGCCCTTGACGACGACACCCGGGTCGGCGTTGGAGCGGCGCTTGCGGCTGCGGCCACGCGCCGGCGGAACGCTCTCGTCGATCTCCTCGGTGGCCGCCTCCTCGCCGCCGAGGGCCTGCACCAGCTTCTGTACGACGCTCTGCGCGGCGACATGGCCCTCGCCGATCGCGGCGTACAGGGACGAGATGTCGGGGTAGCGCATCTCGTGCGCGAGGGTGACCAGGGAGTCGCCGGTGAGGATGCGCTGGATGGGCAGGTTCTGTTTGCGCATCGCGCGGGCGATGGCGTCCTTGCCCTGCTCGATCGCCTCGTCGCGGCGCTCCTTGGAGAACCAGGCGCGGATCTTGTTGCGGGCGCGCGGCGACTTCACGAAGCCGAGCCAGTCGCGGGAGGGGCCCGCGCCGGCTGCCTTGGAAGTGAAGACCTCCACCAAGTCGCCGTTGTCCAGGGTGGATTCGAGCGGGACGAGCCGTCCGTTGACCCGTGCGCCTATGGTGCGGTGGCCGACCTCCGTGTGGACCGCGTACGCGAAGTCCACCGGTGTCGCGCCCGCCGGGAGCGCTATGACGTCGCCCTTGGGCGTGAAGACGAAGACCTCGTTGCGGGACAGGTCGAAGCGCAGGGACTCCAGGAACTCCGAAGGGTCCTCGGTCTCCTTCTGCCAGTCGAGCAACTGGCGCAGCCAGGCCATGTCGTTGACGGTGTCCTGGCCCGCGCTGCCCTTGGCCGCCCGGGGCACGTCCGTACGGATCTTGGAGGAACCGGCGACGGTCTCCTGCTTGTACTTCCAGTGCGCGGCGATGCCGTACTCGGCGCGGCGGTGCATGTCGAACGTACGGATCTGGAGTTCGACGGGCTTGCCGTTGGGCCCGATGACCGTCGTGTGCAGCGACTGGTACATGTTGAACTTGGGCATCGCGATGTAGTCCTTGAACCGGCCGGGGACCGGGTTCCATCGCGCGTGCACGGTGCCGAGGGCCGCGTAGCAGTCTCGTACGGTGTCGACGAGGACGCGGATGCCCACCAGGTCGTAGATCTCCGCGAAGTCACGGCCGCGGACGATCATCTTCTGGTAGACGCTGTAGTAGTGCTTCGGGCGGCCGGTGACCGTCGCCTTGATGCGGGCCGCGCGCAGATCGGACTGGACCTCGTCGGTCACTATGGCGAGGTACTCGTCGCGCTTGGGGGCGCGCTCGGCGACCAGGCGCACGATCTCGTCGTACATCTTGGGGTAGAGGATCGCGAAGGCGAGGTCCTCCAGTTCCCACTTGATGGTGTTCATGCCCAGGCGGTGGGCGAGCGGCGCGTAGATCTCGAGGGTCTCGCGCGCCTTCTTCTCCTGCTTCTCGCGCTTGAGATAGCGCATGGTGCGCATGTTGTGCAGACGGTCGGCGAGCTTGATGACCAGGACGCGGGGGTCCTTGGCCATGGCGACGACCATCTTGCGCACGGTCTCCGCCTGCGCGGCCTCGCCGAACTTGACCTTGTCGAGCTTGGTGACGCCGTCGACGAGGAGGGCGACCTGGTCGCCGAAGTCGCGGCGGAGGGTGTCGAGGCCGTACTCGGTGTCCTCGACGGTGTCGTGCAGCAGGCCCGCCATCAGCGTGGCCGGGTCCATGCCGAGTTCGGCGAGGATGGTGGTCACGGCGAGCGGATGCGTGATGTACGGGTCGCCGCTCTTGCGCTTCTGGCCGCGGTGCCAGCGCTCCGCCACCTGGTAGGCCTTCTCGACCTGGCGGAGCGTGGCCGTCTCGATCTTCGGGTCGTTGCTGCGCACTATGCGCAGCAGGGGCTCCAGGACCGGGTTGTACGGGTTGGAGCGCTGTACGCCCAGACGGGCGAGGCGGGCGCGTACGCGGTTGGAGGAGCCACCGGTGCGTGCGGGCTGGCCCGCCGTGGGACGGGCCACCGGGGTGCTCGCGGGACGCTCGGCGGGAGCCGGCTTGGGACGTGGCTGCTCGGCCGCCTTGTCGTCGGGCGCGGACTGGGCGTGCTCGACCGGCCCGCTCACGGCGTTCTTGGCGGGCTTGTCCGCGCGGGCCGGAGCGGACTGCTCGGGCTTGGCGGATGGGGCTGCCCCAAGATGTTCGGCTCTGGGGGCGAGTGGCTGGGCCTCGTCTGGCAAGAGGGCTCCTCGTGCGCGTTCCGGGTCCCCCGGTCAGGCTCCGGAGGACCCATGGTAGCGATCCTCGGCGTCGGACTCGCTGTCGGCCGCTGGGACGGCCTCGTACAGGAGAACGCGAGAGGCGGGCGCCGGATTCCTCCGGGCCCGCCTCCGCGGTGTCCTACGGGTGTCCCCGGCCTTTCCCGGGGCTGTCCTCGGGGTGGCCGGGCGGCCTGCCCTCAGTCCTCTCAGACCTTGAGGAGCGCCTCCAGCGGAGCGCCCGCCAAAGCCGGCTCCAGGCGGCCGCGGCCGCCCAGGAAGCCGAGCTCCATCAGCACGGCGACGCCCGCCACCTCGGCGCCCGCCCGGCGGATGAGCTGGAGCGAGGCCTCGGCGGTGCCGCCGGTGGCGAGGACGTCGTCGACGACCAGGACGCGGTCGCCCGCGACCAGGTCCTCGGCGTGCACCTCGATCTCGGCGGAGCCGTACTCCAGGTCGTACGCCTGCGACAGGGTCGCTCCGGGGAGCTTGCCCGCCTTGCGTACGGGGATGAAGCCGAGCCCGGTGCGGACGGCGACCGGGGCGCCCAGGATGAAGCCGCGGGCCTCCAGGCCGACGATCTTGGTGGCCTCGTTGCGGACGGCGATGTCCGCCAGCGCGTCGGTGAGCGCGGAGAAGGCCGCCGGGTCTGCCAGCAGCGGGGTGATGTCCTTGAACGTCACGCCCGGCTCCGGGTAGTCGGCCACATCCCGGATACGGCTGAGCAGCAGCTCTCGGATGTCCGTCATCGGCGCTTCCCCGACGGTCGGCCGCGGCCGCGGTTGCGGGAAGCGGGCTGGTTGCGCGGGCCGACGACCGCGGGCGTCGCGTCCTCCGGCTCGTCGTCCAGCGACTCCTCGGAGACCTGGGTCTCCAGGGACTCGCCCTGCGCGGCGGCCTGGGCCCGCTTGGCCAGGACGCGCTTGCGCAGCGCCTTCATCTGCGGCTCGCGCTCCTTGAGGTCGGCGACGAGCGGCGTGGCGATGAAGATCGAGGAGTACGCACCGGCCGCGAGGCCGACGAACAGCGACAGGGAGATGTCGTTGAGCATGCCCGCGCCGAGCACACCGCCACCGATGAACAGCAGGGCCCCGACCGGCAGCAGCGCGACCACGGTGGTGTTGATGGAGCGGACCAGGGTGCTGTTGATCGAGCGGTCGGCGACATCGCTGTAGGTCCAGCGGGTCTGCTTGGTGATGTCCTTCGTCTGCTCCTTGAGGCTGTCGAAGACGACGACCGTGTCGTAGAGCGAGTAACCGAGGATCGTCAGCAGACCGATCACCGTGCCCGGGGTGACCTCGAAGCCGACCAGGGCGTAGATGCCGACCGTGATGGTGATGTCGTGGATCAGGGCGACGAGCGCGGCCACGGCCATCCGCCACTCGAAGGCGATGGCCAGGTAGATCACCACGAGGACCATGAAGATCGCCAGGCCTTCCCAGGCCTTGTTGGCGATCTGGTCACCCCAGCTGGGGCCGACCAGGTCGGCGTTGATCTTCTCCGAGTCGACCTTCAGGTCCTTGGAGAGCTCTTCCTTGATCTGGTCCGACTTGCCGGTGTCGATACCGGCGATCTGGATGCGCAGTCCGCCGTTGCCGAGCTTCTGGACGACCGCGTCGTGACCGGACGACTCCTGCGCGTACTTCTCGGCCTGCGTCACCGAAACGCTGGTCTTCTCGGTGGTGAAGACGGCTCCGCCCTGGAACTCGATGCCCATGTTCAGGCCGCGCACCGTCAGACCGAGGATGGCCGTGATGGTGATCAGGATGGAGATGCCGTACCAGATCTTGCGCTTGCCGACGAAGTCGTAGCCGATCTCGCCGCGGTGGAGCCGGGCGCCGAGGGTGCCGAGTTTCGACATCTCACGCCTCCTTCGTGTCGACGGGGGCGGACGCGCGACGGGTGCGGCGCAGCGGCGGCTTGGCGCCCAGTCGCTTCGGGTCGAGGCCGGACCAGCTGTGACCGCCCGCGAAGAACTTCCGGCGGGCGAGGATCGTCATCAGCGGCTTGGTGAAGAGGAAGACGACGACCACGTCGAGCAGCGTGGTCAGGCCGAGCGTGAACGCGAAGCCCTGGACCTTGCCGACGGTGACGATGAAGAGCACGGCGGCGGCGAGGAACGACACGAAGTCGGAGACCAGGATGGTGCGCCGGGCGCGCGGCCAGGCGCGCTCGACGGCGGGCCGCAGCGAGCGGCCCTCGCGGATCTCGTCCCGGATGCGTTCGAAGAACACGATGAACGAGTCCGCGGTGATACCGATCGCGACGATCGCACCGCAGACGGCCGGCAGGTTCAGCGCGAAGCCGATGGTGGGGCCGAGCAGCGCCATGATCACGTAGGTGAGGATCGCCGAGACCAGCAGCGAGGGAATGGCGATGACCGACAGGCCCCGGTAGTAGACCACCAGGTAGATGACGACCAGGGCCAGGCCGATCGCGCCGGCGATCAGACCGGCGTGCAGCTGCTCGCCGCCGAGCGCGGCGGTCACCGTGGTGACGCTCGCCTCCTTGAAGGTGAGCGGCAGGGCGCCGTACTTGAGCATGTTGGCCAGGTCCTGGGCCTCGCTCTGGCCGAAGTTGCCGGAGATCTCCGCGTTGCCGCCGGTGAGCGCCTGCTTGACGTACGGGTCCGAGACGACCTCACCGTCGAGGACGATGGCGAACTGGTTCTGCGGGGTCTGGTTCTGCGCGAGCTCGCCGGTGATGCTGGCGAACTTCTTGGAGCCACCGGACGTGAAGTCCATGGTGACCTTCCAGCCCGCGGCGCTCGACGTGTCGTAGACGGCGGCGGCCTTCTTGATGTCCGTACCGGACACCTCGGCCGGGCCGAGGATGTACTTCTGCCACTGGCCGGAGTTCTTGCCGCAGGCCACGGTGGGGTCGGTGGGCTTGGCGCCCTCGCCGGCCTTGGCGCGGGCGGCCTTGTCGGTGCAGTCGAGCGCGGTGTACTGGGCCTCGAGCTTGGCGGTCGCGGGGTCCGTGCTGCTGCTCGCGGACGGCGAGGCGCTGGAGGAGGGCGAGGCGGACCCGGTGGCCGAGCTGCTCGCCGACGGGGTGGAATCGGCCTTCAGGGCGTCGGTGACCGCGCGGCCCTGGGAGGTGGCGGTGGCCGATGGGGTGGTGGAGCTCGACGGGGACGACGACGAGGACGCCTTGTCGGTCGCCTTGCTGGAAGAGCTGCCGGACGCGCCCGGCGAGGGGCTGGCCGACGCGTCGGCTCCGGAGACCTCGGTGGTCAGGACCGGACGGAAGTAGAGCTTGGCGGTGGTGCCGACCTGCTCCCGCGCCTGCTTGGAGTTCGTGCCCTTGGGGATGTTGACGATGATGTTCTTGTCGCCCTGGGTCTGGACCTCCGCCTCTGAGACGCCGAGACCGTTGACACGGCGGTTCATGATGTCGACCGCGGTGTTCATGTTGGTCTTGTTGATCGCGTTGGGCTGGCCGGGCTCGTTCTTCGCCTCGAGCGTGATGCTCGTGCCGCCGGCGAGGTCGATGCCGAGACGCGGGGTGGGGTGCCCGGAGAGGAACATCCCCCCGGTGAGCGCCGCGATGGCGATCAGGATGAGGGCCAGCGAACGCCCCGGCCTGCTCTGGGCGCTCGCGCTCCGGCCCTTCTTCGGTGCTGCCACCTTCTCGTACTCCCTCTCGGGCCGCCTCGCGCCGGGTGAGCGCGCGGGCGGCCATGACATGGTGTCGGGACTCCGTGCGAGAACAGCACGTCCCGGGAGGCGCGGGGCGCGAGCGGGTCGCGCCGCGCTCCCGGGTCGTGACTACTTCGCGTCGGCCTCGCCGTCGGTCTTCTTCGGCTCTACTTCGTCGACGTCGGCGGCCTCGTCGGCCTTCGCCTCGGCACTCTCGTCGGCCGGCTCGTCCGCCGCGTCCTTCTTGCCGAGGTCGATGGGCTTGTCGTCGGAAGCGTCGGAAGCGGCGTCGGCGGCGGCCTCGTCGGTCTCGGTGAGGGAGGAGGCGTCGTCCGGAACGACCGTGCCGTCGGACTTCAGGTCGTGCTCGACGCCGTGGACGATGCGGTTGTACTCGTCGTCGGACAGGACGGCGCCGATCGAGTTCTTGGCGAAGACGAGGTCGACGCCGGGGGCCGCGTCGAGGAGGACCGTCTCCTCGTTGACCTCCTTGACGGTGGCGTACAGACCACCGATCGTGCGGACGCCGGAGCCGGGCTGCAGCTCGTTGCGCATGGAAGCGGCCTGCTGCTGCTTCTTCTTGGCCGACCGGGTCATCAGGAACATGGCCCCGATGAGCACGATGAACGGGAGGAGGGTCACGAGACTCACGGGTCGGAACTTCCTTCTTCGACCGCGATGGTGAGCGGCCTGCTGGATGGGGGTATGTATGCCGTCGACAAGGGCGGCATCGGCGGAGTCTAAGCGAGTCCGCACTCAGGGAACAACGCTCAGCATGGCACCGGGGTTCCTGCCGCGCACCTACCCTCCCCCACTCGCGTCTTCGCTTGAGCGGGGGACCCCTGTCGTCACGTCCCGAACAGGTCCTGTTGTCCGTTTCCACCGGTCGACTGGCGGGGCGGGGTGAGGCCGAGATGCGCCCATGCCGCCGGTGTGGCCACTCGGCCACGGGGAGTACGCGCGAGCAGTCCCTCCCGTACGAGGAAGGGCTCGGCGACCTCCTCGACGGTCTCGCGCTCCTCGCCCACCGCGACGGCGAGCGTGGACAGACCGACCGGACCGCCGCCGAAAAGCTTGAGCAGGGCTTCCAGGACACCCCGGTCGAGACGGTCGAGGCCTCGAGCGTCGACTTCGTACACCTTCAGTGCGGCCGCCGCGATCTCGCGGGTGATGATCCCGTCCGCCTTGACCTGCGCGTAGTCACGGACGCGGCGCAGCAGACGGTTGGCGATACGGGGCGTGCCCCGGGAGCGGCCGGCGATCTCGGCGGCGCCGTCCGAGCCGATCTCGACGTCGAGCAGGTGGGCGGAGCGGTGGATGACGCGCTCCAGTTCGGCGGGCTCGTAGAACTCCATGTGCGCGGTGAAGCCGAAGCGGTCGCGCAGCGGGGGCGGCAGCAGGCCCGCGCGCGTGGTGGCGCCGACCAGGGTGAACGGCGGCAGTTCGAGCGGGATGGCGGTGGCGCCGGGGCCCTTGCCGACGATCACGTCGACGCGGAAGTCCTCCATGGCCATGTAGAGCATCTCCTCGGCGGGCCGGGACATGCGGTGGATCTCGTCGAGGAAGAACACCTCTCCCTCCTGGAGGGAGGAGAGGATCGCGGCGAGGTCTCCCGCGTGCTGGATGGCGGGGCCACTGGTGATGCGGATGGGGGCGCCCATCTCGGCCGCGATGATCATCGAGAGAGTGGTCTTGCCGAGGCCGGGGGCGCCCGAGAGGAGCACGTGATCGGCGGTGGCGCCACGCGCGCGTGCCGCCCGCAGGACGAGGTCGAGCTGCTCGCGGACCTTCTCCTGGCCGATGAACTCGTCCAGGTCCTTGGGACGCAGGGCGGCCTCGACTGCCTGGTCCTCTCGGTCGGCGGACGCGCCGACGAGCCGCTCGGCGGCGGTGTCGTCGGTCGTGTCGTCCCAGTTCATTGCGTGTGCCTCGCGGTGTGGTGGTCGGGCGGCGGGTGGTTCAGCGGGCGCGGTTCAAGGTCTGCAGGGCGGCCTTGAGGAGCGCGCCCACCTGGGGGGTGCTCTCGGCGGCCTCGGCCTGCGGGGCTACGGCGGTGACTGCCTCGTCGGCCTCGCGCGTGGCGTACCCGAGGCCGATGAGGGCGGCGTGCAGCTGGTCGCGCCAGCCGGTGCTGACCGGGGCGCCGATGCCGGTGCCGGTGCCCAGGGGCTCGCCGAGCCGGTCCTTCAGCTCCAGCAGGAGCTTCTGGGCGCCCTTCTTGCCTATGCCGGGGACGGCGGTGAGCGTCTTCTCGTCGCCGGTGGACACCGCGCGGCGCAGCGCGTCCGGCGTGTGCACGGCGAGCATCGCCTGGGCGAGACGCGGGCCGACGCCGCTCGCGGTCTGGAGCAGCTCGAAGGTCTGCCGCTCGTCGTCGTCCGCGAAGCCGTAGAGGGTGAGGGAGTCCTCGCGTACGACGAGGGAGGTGGCGAGCTTGGTCTGCCGGCCCTTGCGCAGCCCGGAGAGCGTGTTGGGGGTGCACTGGACGGCGATGCCGATGCCGCCCACCTCGACGACCGCGGAGTCGGGGGCGAGGGCGGCGACCGGGCCGCTGACGAAGGCGATCATGCGGTACGGCCTTTCGATGCGTGGTGCGATGCCTGTTTCGATGCGCGCGGGGTGGCGGCCTGCTGGAGTCTGTTCTGCGCGACGGCCTGCTGGAGCCGGTTCTGCGCGGGGGCGCGCCAGATGTGGCAGATGGCGAGAGCGAGGGCGTCCGCCGCGTCGGCGGGCTTCGGGGGCGCGTCCAGCCGGAGCAGACGCGTGACCATGGCGCCGACCTGGGCCTTGTCCGCGCGTCCACTGCCGGTGACGGCGGCCTTGACCTCGCTCGGGGTGTGCAGGGCGACGGGGATGCCGCGCCGGGCGGCGCAGAGCATGGCGACGGCGCTGGCCTGGGCCGTGCCCATCACCGTACGCACGTTGTGCTGGCTGAACACCCGCTCCACGGCGACGGATTCGGGCTGGTGCTCGTCGAGCCACTGCTCGATGCCCTGCTCGATGGCGACAAGGCGCTGGCCCAACTCGGCGTCCGCCGGGGTGCGTACGACACCGACGGCGCGCAGGGTCAGGGGCCGGCCGGCGACTCCTTCGACCACGCCGACACCGCATCGGGTCAACCCGGGGTCAACTCCCAGAACCCGCACCCGGCCCCCTCCTTCGATCTCCCCCAGCTACCGCTGGGAGGTGCCCAGTTTGTGCAGGCTATCGGGTGCCACTGACAACGGCCGACATGGCGACGGGCCGACGGGGCATGTCCCGTCGGCCCGTCGAGCCCGTTGAGTCCGCGGCAGCGTTACGCGTCGACCTTCTCCATGACCTCGTCGCTGACGTCGAAGTTGGCGAAGACGTTCTGCACGTCGTCGCTGTCCTCTAGGGCGTCGATCAGCTTGAAGATCTTCCGGGCGCCCTCCTCGTCCAGCTCGACCTGCATGGTCGGGACGAAGTTGGCGTCGGCGGAGTCGTAGTCGATGCCGGCCTCCTGGAGCGCGGTGCGCACCGCGACCAGGTCGGTGGCCTCGGAGAGGACCTCGAAGGACTCACCGAGGTCATTGACCTCCTCGGCGCCCGCGTCGAGCACGGCACCCAACACGTCGTCCTCGCCCAGCTCGCCCTTGGGGACGATCACGACGCCCTTGCGGTTGAAGAGATACGAGACGGAGCCCGGGTCAGCCATGTTGCCGCCGTTGCGGGTCATGGCGACGCGGACGTCCGAGGCGGCGCGGTTGCGGTTGTCGGTGAGGCACTCGATGAGCACCGCTACACCGTTGGGGCCGTAACCTTCGTACATGATCGTCTCGTAGTCGGCGCCGCCGGCCTCGAGACCGGCGCCACGCTTGACCGCGGAGTCGATGTTCTTGTTGGGGACCGAACTCTTCTTGGCCTTCTGGATGGCGTCGAACAGCGTCGGGTTGCCGGCCGGGTCGGCGCCACCGGTGCGGGCCGCAACCTCGATGTTCTTGATCATCTTCGCGAAGAGCTTGCCGCGCTTGGCGTCGATCACGGCCTTCTTGTGCTTCGTCGTAGCCCATTTAGAGTGGCCGGACATCTGCCTGTCTCCTTCGCGTAACCCATCCTGTACGAACTCCCCCGAGCCTTGAGAGCCTGGGAGACCCCCAGATCCTACAAGGACTCCGGTGTCCGGCTCGCGCGCACCATGTCGACGAAGAGGCCGTGCACGCGGTGGTCGCCGGTCAGTTCCGGGTGGAACGACGTGGCGAGCGCGTTGCCCTGGCGTACGGCGACGATGTGGCCGTCGTGCTCGGCGAGCACCTCGGCCGAGGCGCCCACGGACTCCACCCAGGGGGCGCGGATGAAAACGCCCTCTACAGGATCGCCCTCGACGCCCTTGACGTCGACCGCGGCCTCGAAGGACTCGTTCTGACGTCCGAAGGCGTTGCGGCGCACGATCATGTCGATGCCGCCGATCGTCTCCTGGCCCGAGCGCGGGTCGAGGATCTTGTCGGCGAGCATGATCAGGCCCGCGCAGGTGCCGTAGACGGGCATGCCGTTCCGCACGCGCGCGCGAAGGGGTTCCATCACTCCGAAGAGGACGGCCAGCTTGGAGATGGTGGTGGACTCACCGCCGGGGATGACGAGGCCGTCCACCTCGGCGAGTTCCTCGGGGCGCCGAACCGGCCTGGCCACGGCGTCGGCCGCGGCCAGGGCGATCTGGTGCTCCCGTACGTCGCCCTGGAGGGCCAGGACGCCTATGACAGGAGTGCTCATGGGTGACTACCAGCCGCGGTTGGCGTAGCGCTCGGCCTCAGGGAGGGTGTCGCAGTTGATGCCGACCATGGCCTCGCCCAGGTTGCGGGACGCCTCCGCGATGATCTTGGGGTCGTCGTAGAAGGTGGTGGCCTTCACGATGGCGGCGGCACGCTTGGCCGGGTCGCCCGACTTGAAGATGCCGGAGCCGACGAAGACGCCCTCGGCGCCGAGCTGGCGCATCAGCGCGGCGTCGGCGGGGGTGGCGACACCACCGGCGGAGAAGAGGACGACCGGGAGCTTGCCCAGCTCGGCGACCTCCTTGACGATCTCGTACGGGGCGCGCAGCTCCTTGGCGGCGGCGTACAGCTCGTTGTTGTCGAAGCCGCGCAGCTTGGCGATCTCGTTCTTGATCTGGCGCAGGTGGCGGACGGCCTCGACGACGTTGCCGGTGCCGGCCTCGCCCTTGGAGCGGATCATGGCGGCGCCCTCGGCGATGCGGCGCAGGGCCTCGCCCAGGTTGGTGGCGCCACAGACGAAGGGGGTCGTGAAGGCCCACTTGTCGGAGTGGTTGACCTCGTCGGCCGGGGTGAGGACCTCGGACTCGTCGATGTAGTCGACGCCGAGGGACTGCAGGACCTGGGCCTCGACGAAGTGGCCGATACGCGACTTGGCCATGACCGGGATCGAGACCGCGTCGATGATCTCCTCGATCATGTTCGGGTCCGACATACGGGCCACGCCGCCGTCCTTGCGGATGTCGGCGGGGACCCGCTCCAGGGCCATGACGGCCACGGCGCCGGCGTCCTCGGCGATCTTCGCCTGCTCGGCGTTGACCACGTCCATGATCACGCCGCCCTTGAGCTGCTCGGCCATGCCGCGCTTTACGCGGGCGGTGCCGGTCGCAGGGGTTTCATCGGGGCGGGCGGAGTTGGAGAGCGTGCTGGACACGGGTTGACCTCACTCGGTGAAAGAGGGGTAGTGCATCACCGAGGAAACGTGAGGGGACCAGTCCACGGCAAGGGCCAATGGGGAGCCGGTGGATTTTTTTCGCCCCCTCCACCCCTGCCCGTCCCATCCCTGGGGGCTGCGCCTCCAGACCCCCTTGTCGCGCTTCGCGCTCGTCCTCAAGCCCCGGACGGGCTGAAATTCCCCACCTCAGCCGGCCGGGCGGTCCGCCAGTGCCGTCGGTGGCTCGTCGTCCATCTCGAAGGCCAGCGGGAAGGGGGCATGGCCGGCGAGGCGGAACCAGCGGACCTTGCGGTGGCGGCGGAGGGCTCGGGCGGCACGTACGGCGTCGTTGTGGAAGCGCCGGGCCATCGGCACCCTCCGTACGGCCTGGGCCAGCTCACCCGCGGCCTCGTCGCCGCCGGGCGCCTCCCGCACCGCCGCGACCTGCTGCGCCTCGCCGAACACGGCCCGCAATGCCTGGCTCAGCTCACTTTCGGCCACCTCGCGCTGCTCCTCCTCGGCCTGCCGGGCGGCGTGGGCCGCTTCGTACAGCACGATCGAGGCGGCCGGATCGAGGACCCCGGAGGTGGCCAATTCCTGTGCCACGGAGGCTCGGCGCAGCAACTGGGCGTCGAGACCGGCGCGGGTCGCGTCGATGCGGGCGTGCAGCCGGTCCAGACGCCCTGCGGTCCAGCTCAGGTAAAGGCCGATCGCGACGAGGGCGACGAGGATCCAGATGAGGGTTGCGGTCACGGGCGGCAAGGCTACCCGGGCGCGGTCACCGCTCCTCTAGGTACCAGGCGCAACGGATGGGTCCCAAGCGCAACGGAAGCCGCCGTGCCCGGTCGAGGAGTCCGGCGTGATTTTCGAACGGGCGGCGACCCGGTAGCGGTTGCGGTAGGAGGAGTGGCACAACGGGGTGGTCTCGCGCCCGGCGACATCCGGGCCCGGCCCCCGGGGGCCGGGCCCGACCAGTTGGAAAAACGAACTGACCTTCCCGCGCGCGGGAGGGACAGTTGGAGGTCCCCTCCCGAGGCGTGCGGCACGCTCAGTCCCGGGCCAGTCCGAACCGGGCGCGCAGGCCCGTGCGTTCGTCCGTGGCCACCGCCGCCGCCCCGTCCGTCACCGTCTCGTACACGGACAGGATGTCCGCACCGACCGTCGACCAGTCGAAGCGCCGTACGTGGGCGCTCCCCCGCTCGCGCAGTTCGGCCCGCCGCCCCGGGTCGCCCAGCAGCCGCAGCGCGGCGTCGGCCAGCGCGTCCGCGTCCTCGTTGGCGAACAGTTCGCCCGCCGCGCCCTGGTCGAGGACCTGGGCGAAGGCGTCGAGGTCGGAGGCGAGCACCGGTGCCCCGGCGGACATCGCCTCGACCAGGATGATCCCGAAGCTCTCGCCCCCGGTGTTGGGCGCCACGTACAGGTCGACGCTGCGCAGGAAGCGGGCCTTGTCCTCGTCGCTGATCATGCCGAGGAACTCGACGCGCGAACGCATCTCGGCAGGCAGGGACTCCACGGCCTCCTTCTCGTCGCCGCGTCCGGCGACCAGCAGCCGGGTCCGCGGGCGCTCGGCGAGGATCTTCGGGAGGGCCTTCATGAGGACCGGCAGGCCCTTGCGGGGCTCGTCGATACGGCCGATGAAGCCGAGGGTGTCGCCCTGCCACGCGGGCTTGGGCTTGGCGCGGGCGAAGAAGTCCACGTCGACGCCGTTCGGGATGACGACGGCGTCGCCCCCGAGGTGTTCGACGAGGGTGCGCCGGGCGTACTCGCTCACGGCGATCCGCGCGCTGATCTTCTCCAGGGCCGCCTGGAGGATCGCGTACGCGGCGACCATGGCCCGGGAGCGCGGGTTCGACGTGTGGAAGGTCGCGACGATCGGTCCCTGCGCGGCCCAGCACGTCAGCAGGCCCAGCGACGGCGAGGACGGCTCGTGGATGTGGACCACGTCGAAGGTGCCGTCGTGCAGCCAGCGCCGTACCCGGGCCGCCGACAGGAAGCCGAAGTTCAGGCGCGCCACGGAGCCGTTGTAGGGCACCGGGACCGCGCGGCCGGCGGAGACGACGTACGGCGGCAGGGGGGTCTCGTCGTCCGCGGGGGCGAGGACGGACACCTCGTGCCCGAGGCGGATGAGGTGTTCGGCCAGGTCACGGATGTGGAACTGGACGCCGCCCGGCACGTCCCAGGAGTACGGGCAGACGATGCCGATCCTCACGGGGTCCCCTTCTCGGCATCCTGCTCGGGCGACTCTCCGGGAGCCTTGCCCGGATCGAGGTCCTTCAGCCACAAGCGTTGCAGCATGTGCCAGTCCTCCGGATGGTCGGCGATCCCCGTGGCGAAGGCGTCGGCCAGCGCCTGTGTCATGACAGACGTCTTTTCGGCGCGGGTGCCTGTCTCGGGAACGTCGACGGGGGGATGCACGCGGCCACGCATCACGGGCGAGTCGTCGTACCAGAGCGTCACCGGGAGGAGCAGGGCGCCGGTCTGCTGGGCGAGCAGCGCGGGTCCCGCGGGCATCCGGGTCGCCTCGCCGAAGAACTTCACCTCGACGCCGGACGCGGACAGGTCGCGCTCGGCGACCAGGCAGATCAGCCCGCCGTCGCGCAGCCGCCGGGCCAGGGTGCCGAAGGCGGTGCCGCCGCTGTGCGGCAGGACCTCCATGCCGAGGCCCTCGCGGTAGGCGACGAAACGGTCGTACAGCGACTCCGGCTTGAGGCGCTCGGCGACGGTCGTGAACGGCGTCTCGAGTTTGGTGGTGACCCAGGCGCCCGCGAGATCCCAGTTGCCCATGTGCGGGAGGGCCAGGATCACACCCTTGTCGGAGGCGAGCGCGTCGGTCAGGTGGTGCACGTCCTTCGGCTCGAAGCCCGACTTCACGCGCTCCTCGCTCCAGGCGGGAAGCCGGAAGGACTCCATCCAGTAGCGCAGGTAGGAGCGCATGCCGGCTTTGGAGAGCTCGGCGAGCCGCTCCGGGCTCGCGTCGGGCACCACGCGCGCGTAGTTGCTCTCCAGACGCTGTACGCCCTTGCCGCGCTTCTTCCAGGCGATGTCGGCGATCGTGCGGCCGAGCCGGACGGCGACCGGTTCGGGGAGCTTCTTGACGGTGCTCCAGCCGAGCGCGTACGCCCCGTCCACCAGCCTGTCCTGGAGACTGGTCACGATGTGGCCTCGCTGCTGCGGGCGGTGGCCGCGGCGTCCGCCTCCGCGGACTCCCGGCGCACCGTGACGACGCGCTGGATCAGGGTGACGACGCTGCCGACGGCGACGATCCACAGCGCGACGGGCAGCAGCACCTGGATGCCGGGCACCCCGAATTTGTGCAGGCCCGCGAAACCGGCCGCGACCAGCGAGATCACGAGCCGCTCGGCGCGCTCCACCAGACCGTTGACGGCGACCGGCAGGCCGATCGCCTCGCCGCGGGCCTTGGTGTACGAGACGACCTGACCGCTGGCCAGGCAGAAGATCGAGACGGCGCACAGGATGTTGTCGTCGCCGCTGCCCGCGTACCAGAGCGCGAAGCCGCCGAAGATCGCGCCGTCGGCGACCCGGTCGAGCGTCGAGTCGAGGAAGGCGCCCCAGCGGCTGGTGCGGCCGAGCTGGCGCGCCATGTTGCCGTCGACGAGGTCGGAGAACACGAAGAGCGTGATGACGACCGTGCCCCAGAAGAACTCCCCGCGGGGGTAGAAGACCAGCGCGCCCGCCATGACTCCGGCCGTACCCAGGAGGGTCACCGTGTCGGGGCTTACCCCCCGGCGGATGAGAAACGCGGCGAACGGTGTGAGGACACGCGTGAAGAATGCACGCGCGTACTTGTTCAGCATGGCCTTCCCGAGGGTCGGTGTCGCCGCGCGGCCCCTGCTGGCCACCGGCTGGCCCATCGTAGCGACGCGCGCGCGTGTGCGACGGTCGGGCACCCGCACCACGTGTCCCGGCACGACGGCATCACGGTGACGGCGCGATCGCGCCCGGTGACCAACAGCGGCGGCAGGATCGCGTCCGCCGTATGGACGCACCGTGACGCGAGTGCAAAGCTCGAAGACACCGCGGGCGTCGAGGGAGCCGCCACTGCACGCGGATTCCGCATGTCCGCGCCCACAGTGACCTCACCGTGCACGGGAGGCAAGACCATGGGCGACAAGGCCAACGCACACCCCGGAGCCGCCGGCAGGGCTACGGCGGCCGACCACCCCGCGTCCGTACGGAATGTGGTGCTGGTCGGCCACAGCGGATCGGGCAAGACGACTTTGGTGGAAGCTCTCGCTCTGACAGCGGGAGCGGTGAACCGGGCGGGCCGCGTGGAGGACGGCGGCACCGTCTCCGACTACGACGAGATCGAGCACCGGCAGCAGCGCTCGGTGCAGCTCTCCCTCGTGCCCGTCGAATGGGACGGATACAAGATCAATCTGCTGGACACCCCCGGATACGCCGATTTCGTCGGGGAGTTGAGGGCCGGTCTGCGAGCGGCGGACGCGGCCCTCTTCGTCGTCTCGGCTTCGGACGGGGTGGACGGCTCGACCCGGATGGTGTGGGAGGAGTGCGCGGCCGTCGGTATGCCGCGGGCCATCGTGGTCACCCACCTCGAAGCGGCCAGAGCGGACTTCGAGGAGATGACGCGGATCTGCGCGGAGGCCTTCGGCGCTGACGACCCCGACGCCGTACTGCCGCTGTATCTGCCGCTGCACGGCGAGCCGGGACCCGACGGGCACGCGCCCGTGACGGGCCTGATCGGGCTGCTCTCCCAGCGGTTGTTCGACTACTCGTCCGGAGAGCGCAAGGAGGCGGAGCCGGGACCCGAGCAGCTGCCGCTCATCGAGGAGGCCCGCAACCGGCTGATCGAGGGGATCATCGCCGAGAGCGAGGACGAGACCCTCATGGACCGCTATCTCGGCGGCGAGGAGATCGACCTCAAGACGCTCGTACAGGACCTGGAGCGGGCCGTGGCGCGCGGGAGTTTCTTCCCGGTGCTGGCCGCCGCTCCGGCCGCCGAGGGCTCCCGCCAGGGCCTCGGTACGGTCGAGCTGCTGGAGCTCGTCACGGGCGGCTTCCCGACCCCGCTGGAGGGCGAGGCCCCGACGGTGACCACCCCGGACGGCGAGCCGCGCGAGGTGCGGGCCTGCGACCCGAACGGGCCGCTGGTCGCCGAGGTCGTGAAGACCGCGTCCGACCCGTACGTGGGCCGCGTCTCGCTGGTACGGGTCTTCTCGGGCACCCTGCGTCCCGACGAGACGGTGCACGTTTCCGGGCACGGGCTGACCGACCGCGGCCACGAGGACCATGACGTCGACGAGCGCGTCGGCGCCCTGTCCGCACCGTTCGGCAAGCAGCAGCGCGCGCTCACCCACTGCATCGCGGGCGACCTGGCGTGCGTGGCGAAGCTGAACCGCGCGGAGACCGGGGACACCCTCTCGGCCAAGGACGACCCGCTGCTCATGGAGCCGTGGCAGATGCCGGACCCGCTGCTGCCGCTCGCCATCCAGGCGCACAGCAAGGCCGACGAGGACAAGCTCTCGCAGGGCCTCGGTCGGCTGGTCGCCGAGGACCCCACCATGCGCCTGGAGCAGAACCAGAGCACCCATCAGGTCGTCCTGTGGTGCTTGGGCGAGGCCCACGCGGACGTCGCGCTGGAGCGGCTGCGCAGCCGGTACGGCGTCCAGGTCGACGTCGTCCCGCACAAGGTCTCCCTGCGGGAGACGTTCGCCGGCAAGTCCGCCGGGCGCGGGCGCCATGTGAAGCAGTCCGGCGGGCACGGCCAGTACGCGATCTGCGAGATCGAGGTGGAACCGCTGCCGAACGGCTCGGGCATCGAGTTCGTGGACAAGGTCGTCGGCGGCGCGGTGCCCCGGCAGTTCATCCCGTCCGTGGAGAAGGGCGTGCGCGCGCAGGCCGCCAAGGGTGTGGCCGCGGGCCATCCGCTCATCGACGTGCGGATCACGCTGGTCGACGGCAAGGCGCACTCCGTGGACTCCTCCGACGCCGCGTTCCAGACGGCGGGCGGCCTGGCGCTGCGCGAGGCCGCCGCCGACGCCAAGATCCACCTCCTTGAGCCGGTGGCCGAGGTGACGGTCCTGGTCGGCGACGACTACGTGGGCGCCGTGATGAGCGACCTGTCGGGGCGGCGCGGCCGGGTCGTCGGCACCGAGCAGACGGGCGGCGGGCGCACGCTCGTACGAGCCGAGGTCCCGGAGCTCGAGATCGGGCGGTACGCCGTCGATCTGCGCTCCCTCTCGCACGGCACCGCGCGCTTCGACCGCAGGTACGCGCGGCACGAGCCGATGCCGCTCCAGATCGCCGAAAGGATCCGTGAACAGTCCCAGGACGCCTGACAGTTGAGGGCCGCGTTCGTCGGCGGGCGGCTTCGGCCGTCCGCCGACGAATGTCACTCCCGGCCGATACTCTGAGAACCTGATCAAGACGATGACCTGATCAACAGGTGTGCGGGGCCCGGAAGTCGGGAAAGCCGCAGGAGCGGGCGCGGCGGCATTGGGGGCGGAAGTGGCATTCGACGGTTTCGATTTCACTCCCGGAGCGCAGGTGCCGCTCTCGGGCTCCGCGGGGCAGACGGCGGCGACCTTCGCGCTGGCCTCGGCGGCGTACCGGGACAGCGGCATGGCGGAGATCCTGAAGGCCGACAACGAATGGCACCAGTCGACCGTCAAGCCGGGCAGGATCAAGCTGTTCGCGCCCAACCTGGGAGAGGCCTTCTCGCGGGCCGTGGCGGACCGCATGCTGGGCGCCGGCCGCAAGCCGCTCATCCAGTCCTTCGGCACCGAGCCGCAGGTCGTCGTGGAGCACTGCCTCGCGGCGAACAACATCCGCAGGGACCGCGACAACTGGCTGTCGGCCGTGATGGTGCTGTGCGGACTGCTCTTCCTGCCCGGGCTGCTGGTGTGGCTGCTGATCTTCCAGATCCGGACCCAGATCGCCAAGCGTGAGGGCCAGCGCGCCTCCGCCCTCGCCACCACGCTGCTCGTCGCCTTCGGCGCCCTCGCCGTGCTCTTCCTCATCAAGATGCCGTTCACGGGCTTCTGGGGCTGGTACGCGCGCGCGTCGATCGTCCTCCCCGTCGTCGGCTGGCTCTGGGCCAAGCAGATCTGCGAGCGCACCGCCAAGGATCTCCGGGAGCGCTGGGACAGTCTGCTGTCCGGTGGCGGCATCGGCGCCAAGATCCCCGAGGCCGTCCCCGGCAGCCCGGGTGAGACGGCGGCCGAGCGGCTGCGCCAGTCCCTGGCCCGGCTCACCGCCGAGCAGCAGTCCAACTCGGTCTTCTACGCGGGCCCCAAGGGCATACTCGGCATGGGCACCCGCTGGGGCAGCTGGCAGCTCGCCGAGGACCTGGTGCCGCGCGACGCGGCCAAGGAGATCCACCCCTTCCGCAGCTGGGACGTCATCCGATCCATCCACGACCAGCTGCGCATGCTGGAGCGCGGTCCGCTCAACACCGGTGGTTTCCCGGCCCCTTCGATCAAGCACTGGATCGTCACACCGATCGGTGAGAACGCGAAAGCGGTGTCCCGGCCGGGGGGTACGGACGTCGACGCGTACACGATCAAGACGCACGCCATACAGGACATCTGCAACAAGCAGCAGTTCGGCAGTGGTGACCGGCACTATCTAGGGGTCCAGTGGACGCTCTGGGACGGTCAGTTGATCATCACGATGCTGATCACGGTGACGGTGCTGCACGAGACGCTGCGCATCGAGGTCACCGGTCATGCGCTGGGGCCGGTGAACTCGCTGTTCACCACCAAGCCCGAGGCGCCGACGAAAGAGGTCGCCAAGGCGGTGAAGTTCTGGGAGACCCGCAAGGTGAGTCTGCCGCTGGTCACCACCGACGAGGTCGTACGGCTCGCGGCGCGGGCCCCGTTCACCTGGTACCCCCCGTTCCTCAACTGGCTCGGCGGCACCCTGACGCTTCCCGAGCCCTTCGGCCTGCGGCACGCCTGGGCGGACCAACCGTGGCGGCACCGCTTCATGGCGGACGATGCGCTGCGGGCGGCGACACCCGTCCTGCGGGTGGTGCACGCGGCGGCGATCAGGGTCCTCGAGGAAAACGGCGTCGACACGGAGAAGTTCGGCAACCGCTCGGCCTTCCTCAGCACGGCGGTCCAGGACCCGACCCCGAGGAAGGCGGACGTCTACGACGCCTAGGCCATTTCTGATGGCTCTTGGTGGGCTGGGTGGATCTCGTGGTTTGCCGGGCAGGACGCCCGTATGGTGCGGCGACACGAGCTCACGGA
>NZ_JBEZKJ010000124.1:0-19838 GCF_040651675.1 Streptomyces sp. NPDC048415
CAACGGCTCCAACTTGGGGCCCCGACGAGGAACTGACGCACCAGCAGTAGAAGTCATGCAACTTCTAACGATCAACTACTGGCGCAGGACACTAGCTGACGGTCAGCGCTGTGGGCAGGCGTCACGCAGGGCGGGGCCGGTGGGCACAAGCCGACAGCGCCGAGGACCGTAAAAGGGGGGGCAGCCCTGGCGCCGGGCAAGGGTGAGCCCGGCGCCAGGGAGGATCAGCTGTTGCCGGAGGCGAGGGCGCGGCTGCGGTCTCGGGCTGCCTCCAGTGCGGCGATGAGTGCCGCGCGTACGCCGTGGTTCTCCAGTTCGCGGATCGCGTTGATCGTGGTGCCCGCGGGGGACGTGACGTTCTCGCGGAGCTTCACGGGGTGCTCCCCGCTGTCGCGGAGCATCACGGCGGCGCCGATCGCGGACTGGACGATCAGGTCGTGGGCCTTGTCGCGCGGCAGGCCCAGCAGGATGCCCGCGTCCGTCATTGCCTCGACCAGATAGAAGAAGTACGCCGGTCCCGAGCCGGAGAGGGCGGTGCAGGCGTCCTGCTGGGACTCGGGGACGCGGAGCGTCTTGCCGACGGCGCCGAAGATCTCCTCGGCGTGCGCGAGGTGCTCGGCGGTGGCATGGCTGCCGGCGGAGATGACGGACATGGCCTCGTCGACGAGGGCGGGCGTGTTCGTCATGACACGGACGACCGGGGTGCCCGGGGCCAGGCGGTCCTCGAAGAAGGAGGTGGGGATGCCCGCGGCGCCGCTGATGATCAGGCGGCCGGCGGGGATGTGCGGGGCGAGTTCGTCGAGGAGGGTGCCCATGTCCTGCGGCTTGACCGTGAGGATCAGGGTGTCGGCGGTTTTGGCCGCCTCCGGGTTGCCGACCGGGGTGACTCCGTAACGCTCCTGGAGTTCTTTGGCTCGCTCCGGGCGGCGGGCGGTGACCAGGAGGTCGGTCGGGGCCCAACCGGCTCGGATCATTCCGCTGAGCAGGGCTTCGCCGATCTTGCCGGTGCCGAGGACTGCGACTTTCTGGGTCATGATGCGGGGCCCTCCGGGGGGTGCGTCGTCCGGGGTCCATCGTCGCACCCGGGGTGCGGGGTGGGTGGGGGTGTCCGTTGGGCGGACGCCGCGGGTCGGTTGCCGCCGAGGTTTTCGCCCCCTCCGCCGCTCCGCCCCTCCGCCCCTACCCGTCCCGTACCTGGGGGCTCCGCCCCCAGACCCCCCGTATCGCGCTTCGCGCTCGTCCTCAAACGCCGGACGGGCTGAAACCTAGCTCGTGCGGCGTTTCAGCGTGGCCGCTCCTACGCACAGGACCAACAGCGCGCAGCCCGCCACGACAAGAGTGTCGCGGATGAAGTTGGCGGTCATGTCGGTGTGTTTGAGGACCTCGTTCATGCCGTCTACGGCGTAGGACATGGGGAGGACGTCGGAGATGGCTTCGAGGACGGGGTGCATGTTGGAGCGGGGGGTGAAGAGGCCGCAGAGGAGGAGTTGGGGGAAGATCACGGCCGGCATGAACTGGACTGCCTGGAATTCCGAGGACGCGAAGGCCGAGACGAAGAGGCCGAGGGCGGTGCCGAGGAGCGCGTCGAGCAGGGCGACGAGCAGGAGCAGCCAGGGGGAGCCGGTGACGTCGAGGCCCAGGAACCAGACCGCCAGGCCGGTGGCCAGGGCCGACTGGACGATGGCCAGCGCGCCGAAGGCCAGGGCGTAGCCGGCGATCAGGTCGCCCTTGCCGAGGGGCATGGCGAGGAGGCGTTCGAGGGTGCCCGAGGTGCGCTCGCGCAGGGTGGCGATCGAGGTCACCAGGAACATCGTGATCAGCGGGAAGATCCCGAGGAGGGACGCGCCGATGGAGTCGAAGGTGCGCGGGCTGCCGTCGAAGACATAGCGGAGCAGGAGAAGCATCAGGCACGGGATGAGGATCATCATCGCGATGGTGCGCGGGTCGTGGCGGAGCTGGCCCAGTACGCGGGTTGCGGTGGCGACCGTACGGGAGGCGTTGAGGGCGCTCGGGCGGGCCGTCGGGCTCGTGGGCCCGGCTGTGCTGAGGCTGGTGGGTGAGGTGGTGCTCATCGGGCGGTCTCCTTGCGGGGGCGTTCGCCTGAGGGTGACTCGGTGTCGGCCGTCTCGCCCGTCGTGGACCGGCCGCCCGCCGCGATCGACTCGTCGACCAGGTGGAGGAAGGCGGCTTCGACGGTGTCGGAGTCGGTGCGGTCGCGCAGGGAGTCGGGGGTGTCGTCGGCCAGGATCTCGCCCTCCCGCATGAGGAGGAGGCGGTGGCAGCGCTCGGCCTCGTCCATGACGTGGGAGGAGATCAGGAGAGTCGCCTTCCGCTCCGCCGCGATGGCGTGGAAGAGGTTCCACAGGTCGCGGCGCAGGACCGGGTCAAGGCCGACGGTCGGTTCGTCCAGGACGAGGAGTTCCGGCGTGCCGAGGAGGGCGACCGCGAGGGAGACGCGGCTGCGCTGGCCGCCGGAGAGGTTGCCGGCGAGGGAGTCGGCATGGGAGGTGAGGTCGACGTCGGCGATGGCCTGGGTGACATTGGCGTGGCGGCGGTCGGTGGCCGTGCGGCCCGGGTCGAGGATCGCGGCGAAGTAGCCGAGATTCTGACGGACGGTCAGGTCGTCGTAGACGGAGGGCGCTTGGGTGACGTAGCCGATGCGGGAGCGGAGTGAGGCGTCACCGGCGGGGCGGCCGAGGACTTCGAGTGTGCCGGTGACCTTCGCCTGGGTGCCGACGGTCGCGCGCATCAGGGTTGATTTGCCGCAGCCGGAGGGGCCCAGCAGGCCGGTGATCTGGCCGCGGGGGACGGCGAAGTCGAGTCCGCGCAGGACGGTGCGGGTGCCGCGTACGACGGTGAGGTCTTCGGCGCGTACGGCGGGCTGGGAAGGCCCGGCCGACCCTTCGGGGTCGGGTGGGCGCGAGCTCATAATCATCACTCGATGAATATTCCTCCTGTGCGCCGTGCCGGTCAAGCCCGGTCTCATTCGGCGGCGCAGGCGCGCGTCGGCGTGATCGGAACG
This sequence comes from Streptomyces sp. NPDC048415, assembly GCF_040651675.1. Taxonomy (NCBI): domain Bacteria; kingdom Bacillati; phylum Actinomycetota; class Actinomycetes; order Kitasatosporales; family Streptomycetaceae; genus Streptomyces; species Streptomyces sp. NPDC048415. Next base: position 3,023 of record NZ_JBEZKJ010000124.1, read on the forward strand.
CGGCGGTCCGGGGTGGCGTGGGGACGGTGCGCTTCCGCGTTCACGTGGCGGTTACGCGGGAGGGGTGCGGGATCAACTCCCGTACCTGACAATGGATTTCAGTGCACGGTCACCTGCCGTGCCACAGATCCGCCGTGCCCTCCCCCGGCTCGGCACCCACGCATCTCCCATTCCCTGTCGGAGGTGTCGTTGTCATGCGCAAAGCCGATCTCTTCGCGTCTCTCGTCGTGTTTCTCGTCGCGCTGCCCCTGTGCGTGGGGGTGGCCATAGCGTCCGGTGTGCCCGCCGAACTGGGGCTGGTGACCGGGATCGTCGGTGGGCTGGTCGCCGGGGCGTTGCCCGGGAGCAGCCTTCAAGTGAGCGGGCCCGCCGCCGGGCTGACCGTGCTCGTGTACGAGGCGGTGCAGGCGTATGGCATGGAAGCGCTGGGTGTGCTGGTGTTCGGGGCCGGGCTGGTGCAGCTCGGGCTCGGAGTGCTGCGGCTCGGGCGGTGGTTCCGGGCCGTGTCCGTGGCGGTGGTGCAGGGAATGCTCGCCGGGATCGGCCTCGTGCTGATCGCGGGCCAGGTGTACGCGATGGGTGATGCCAGCACGCCGGCGAGCGGGCTCGGGAAGATTGCCGGGCTGATGTCGCTGGCGGGTGATGCGGAGCCGGTGGCGCTGGCGATCGGCGGCGCCACCGTGGCCGTACTCGTGCTGTGGCCGCGTTGGCGGCGGGGAGCGCGTGCGGTGCCCGCGCCGCTGCTGGCGGTCGCGCTCGTCTCGGTCGTGACCGGGGTGTTCGACGTGTCCGTGCGGCGGGTCGAGGTGCGGGGGCTGCTGGATGCCGTACGGCCGCCGTCGCCCGGGGATCTGGGGCGGCTCATGGAGGTGGGCGTGCTCGAGACGGTGCTGGCGTTCGCGCTGATCGCGTCGGCGGAGTCGTTGTTCAGCGCGGCGGCCGTGGACCGGCTGCACAGGGGGCCGCGGACGGACTACGACCGGGAGCTGATCGCTCAGGGCGCGGGCAATGCGGTCTGCGGTGTTCTCGGGGCGCTGCCGATGACCGCGGTGATCGTGCGGAGCGCGGCGAACGTGCAGGCAGGGGCGCGGACTAAGGCGTCGCGAGTGCTGCACGGGGTGTGGCTGCTGCTCTTCACGGCCGTGCTGCCCGGGATGCTCGGCGTGATTCCGGTGGCGGCGCTGGCGGGGCTGCTGGTGCACGCGGGGTGCAAGCTCGTGCCTGTGCGAGAGGTGCGGGTGCTGTGGCGTGGGCATCGCGGGGAAGTGGTCGTGCTGGGCGTGACCGCGGTGGCCATCGTGGTCGGGAATCTGTTCGAGGGAGTGCTGGTGGGGCTCGCGCTCGCCGTGGCCAAGACCGCGTGGGACATCAGCCATGTGCACGTGGAGACCGAGGACCGGGGGGACGCAGGGCTGGTCGTGCGGGTGGTCGGCCATGCGACGTTTCTGCGGCTGCCGAAGCTGTTGGACGCGCTGGAGGCGTTGCCGCACGACCGGGACGTACGGCTGGAGTTGGGCGGGTTGCGGCACGTCGATCACGCGTGTGCGGTGGCCCTGGAGGGGTGGGCCGCCGGGCGGGATCACGGACGGGCAGCGACCAGCAGCTCCACTACGTAGGTCTCCTCCACGATTCCGTCCGGGAAGGTCGGGAGCAGATGGCTCCTCTCCTCGGCGAGGAACGCCGCGGTGCGCTCCTCGCCGAGGACCAGGAACGCCGAGTGGCTGCCGATGTTGGCGAGGTGGGTGTCGACGGAGACACGGCGGCTCCAGCGGACCTGCCGGCGGTCGAAGGCGAGTCGGCCGCTCGGGTCGGCGGCGAGGGAGGCCGCGGCCCTTGCGCCGCTGCCGCTCTTCTCCACGACCGGGTCGACGCCGAGGTAGCGCTCGACGCGGGTCGCGGCCGCCGCGATCCACGGGACGTCCAGGGCGTCCGCGTTCCACCAGAGGGCGAGCGCGCCGCCCGGGCGCAGGACGCGGAGTGCCTCCGGGACGGAGTGGGCCGGGTCGGTCCAGTGCCAGGACTGGGCGTAAGTGAGGAAGTCGGCGGAGGCGGTGGCCAGGGGGAGGGCGTTGCCGTCGCCGCGGACGATCGGGATGTGGGGGAGGGTGCGGCGGAACTCGGCCGTCATGCCGTCGCCAGGCTCTACGGCGAGAACGTTCGCGCCCCTCGCGTGGAGGAGGGCGGTCGCGATGCCGGTGCCGGCGCCCATGTCGATGACCCTCGACCCGGTGAGGGGGCGCCCCGCGAGGTCTTCGATCGCGTCGAAGAGGGCGGGTGGGTAGGAGGGGCGGTTGGCGGCGTACTGGGCCGCGGCGGTGTTGAAGGAATGGGCTCGGGGGATCGGGTGGGGGCGGGAGGGAGGTGTCGTCATAGGGCCAGGGTGGCGGGTGGTGGGGGGTGAGCGACGGGTTTTCACCCCCTCCGCCCCTGCCCGTCCCGCACCTGGGGGCGCCGCCCCCCAAGACCCCCGTATCGCGCTTCGCGCCCGTCCCCAAACGCCGGACGGGCTGAACATCGCTAGCGCCCGCCTCTCTTGCGGGATGGGTTGCCCGTGCGGCGCTTGCTGCGGCGCTCGTACTGCTCGCGTGCCGTCTCGTACTCCTCGCGGGCGAGTTTCTCGCCGGGTGCCTCGGTGAGGGAGCGGAAGGAGTAGGCGAGGAGGGAGCCGATGAAGCCGATGGCCAGGAGGCCGCGGAGGGAGGCCTGGCGGTCGGGGTCGGGGCGCTGGGTGAACGCCTCCCAGGTGTGGCGGAAGGCGAGGGCGCTGCAGACCGCGAACATCACCACGACCAGGACGGTCACGGCCTTTCCCACGTCCGCGATGGCCAGGCCCTGGTAGGCGAAGCGGAGTACGAGGCAGGCGGCGACCGCCGCGGCCAGCGAGCCCACGGCCACGCCGGCCCGGCGGCCCGTGTAGCCGCCGTCGTGCTCCACCCAGGTGGTCCCGAAGAAACGCAGGGGCTCGGGCTGGGGCCCCGCGGGGGTACCGGATCCGGTGTCGGTCTCGTCGCTCACGCTCACTCGACGATTATCGCCCCGGCGGCCCACCGCGGAAGGCCTGGCCTGACGTCGGTCAGGAGGCCAGGAGGCCATGAGGTCACGACGTCACGAGGTCAGGAACACTGCGGAGCCACGTAGCCGTCCGTGCCGGTGTGCACGTACGCGTCCGACACGAACTGGCCGTTGGAGATGTTGTCCCAGAGCTTCGTCGTCCCGTACGGGCCGCTGACGGACTCTCCCGGGCACTGGCAGTAGATCGGGACGCGTGAGCCCGCCGGCAGGGTGCGGACGATGCTGAAGTGAGTGCCCGGGCCGCTGCGGACGTTGACGTTGTAGCCCGGTGCGAGCGGGTACGTGCGGAGCGCCTCGGCGCTGAGCGGCTCCGCGTCCGCCGTCTCCCCCGCGCCCGCGATCTGTATGTCTTCCGTGGCCATTCCGGCCTCCCCCGTTGATTGGTTCACGCCAAATTCATGCTGAGCGCCGAGGCTAGCAAGCCGTCGGGGTTTCGCACGAAGCATCGACTAGGCTCTGCGCGTCGCGCATGCGGACGGACACACGGGGGTGAGTGATGCCGCCACAGCGCAGCACCGGTACAGATCCGGAAGCGGAACATCCGCGCTACGCCGGGCAGTACCTGCTGGAGGCGGAACTCGGCTCCGGCGGCATGGGCATCGTGCATCTGGCGCGGTCCGCCTCCGGGTTGCCGCTCGCCGTCAAAGTCGTACACGCCGAGTTTGCTCAAGACCCCGAGTTCCGGGGGCGGTTTCGGCAGGAGGTAGCGGCCGCCCGGCGGGTGAGCGGTGCCTTCACCGCGCCCGTCGTGGACGCCGATCCCGAGGCCGAACACCCCTGGATGGCCACGCTGTTCATTCCGGGGCCGACCCTCGCCGAGCATGTGAAGCGGAATGGCGCGCTGCCGCCGGCCCGGCTGCGTCATCTGATGGCCGGTCTCGCCGAGGCCTTGCGTGACATTCACCGGGCCGGTGTCGTCCATCGCGATCTCAAGCCCAGCAACGTACTTCTGGCCGACGACGGCCCGAAGGTCATCGACTTCGGCATCTCACGGCCTTCGGACAGTGAACTGCGCACGGAGACAGGCAAATTGATCGGCACCCCGCCGTTCATGGCCCCGGAGCAATTCCGCAGGCCCCGGCAGGTCGGACCGGCCGCCGACATCTTCGCGCTGGGCTCCCTGATCGTGCACGCGGCCACCGGGAGCGGGCCCTTCGACTCCGACAGTCCCTATCTCGTCGCATATCAAGTCGTGCACGACGAGGCGGACTTGACAGGCGTGCCGGAGGATCTGGTCGAGCTGGTCGCCCGTTGTCTCGCCAAGGAGCCAGAGGACCGGCCCACGCCGGACGAGCTGATGACCGCACTGCGGTCGATTTCTGCCTCGTACGACACCCAGGCGTTCATACCCGGACAGCGCACCGGGAACGGTGAGTCGGTGCGGGCCGGCAAGGGAGCGGCTCCGGACTCGAAGCACGGCCGGAGGGATATTCGTTCGAGTGCCAAGAAGGCGGCCGGGCGACGGCGTTGGCGGCTTCCCGTGGTCATCGGGGGTGCCGCCGTACTCGCGGCCGTCGTCGGCGCGTTCGCTCTCCTCGGCGGCTCGGACACGCCGGCCCCGGAGAAGCACGACGGCCAGCAGACGAAGAGCAGCTTCCAGCCGTGGGACATCGACCTGAGCGCCCCCGGCGCCACAGCCGGCGGTCTGCCCCAATGCACGTATATGCCCCGGACGTTGTACTGCCTCCGGCCCGGTGTGCTGGCCGCCGCCGTCGATCCGGCCGACGGCAAGGTGCTGTGGTCCCGGAGCGACTCGGGGCACGCGAGCTCCTACTCCACGCCGGCGCCCGTGCTGTCCGGGGGGCTCCTACAGGTCGTCAGCCGGAACGGAAAGCGCCTGACGGCACTGGATCCCGCCAGCGGCGTGACCCGTTGGAGCCGCGACATCGCACGCTACGACGGCCGCGTCGCCCACGTCGGCGGCGTCGTCCTGCTGACCGGCCGCGACTCCAAGGTCAGCGCGCTGGACGCCGCGACGGGCGAGGAGAAGTGGCGTCACACGATCCCGGGTCTGGGGCTGCCCCAGTTCCTGTCGTACGGGGACGGGGTCGCCTACGCGATGACAGCGGCCGGGACCACGACACGGGTGACCGCGGTGGACCCGGAGACCGGAGCCATGCGCTGGCGGCGGACCATGGACGGAACGCTGAACCTGGTGGGCGCCCATGACGGGCACGTCTGGCTCACCTCGACCACCGTCGATCAGTACACGGACGCCGTCGTGCGCTACGACGTCGCGAGCCGCACGGCCCACCGCGTCGCACTGCGTCTTCCGCTGCCGCAGGCACAGGCCGTCGTACGCGGAGACGCGGTGTATCTGCTGGGCGGTGACGGCTCGCTGGTCGCCATGGACACCAAGACGTCGGACCAGCTGTGGCGCGCGGAGACCTCGGTCAGCAAGGCCTCGGCACCCGTCGTGGCCGGACAGCGGCTCTACCTCACCAGCGTGGACGGGCGGCTCCTCGCCGTCGACACCGCGCGGGGCACACTGCTCGGGCAGACGAAGGCACGGCTCGGCGCTGACCAGGGCTCCCTCGTCAGCGCGATCCCGGCACCGGTCACCGCGGGTGGCCAGGTCTACGCGACCGCCCCCGACGGCTCCCTCTTCGCGGTCGACGCGCGGGACCCCTCTACCTGGTGACGACGACGTGGTGACGACCTGGTGACACGGGAAAGGGGCCGCTCCCGAAGGAGCGGCCCCTCAACAAACGGAATGGCCCGTCAAGCCGAACGGTCCCGCAAGCCGAACCTCAGCCCAGCTGCGAGACGTCCCGCACCGCGCCCTTGTCCGCGCTGGTCGCCATCGCGGCGTAGGCGCGAAGGGCGGCGGAGACCTTGCGGTCGCGGCCGGCCGGGGCGTAGACGCCGTTCAGGGCGTCGCGGCGGGTGGCCAACTCCTCGTCGGACACCAGCAGTTCGATCGAACGGTTCGGGATGTCGATGCGGATGCGGTCGCCGTCCTGGACCAGGGCGATGGTGCCGCCGGAGGCCGCCTCCGGGGAGGCGTGGCCGATGGAGAGACCCGAGGTGCCGCCGGAGAAGCGGCCGTCGGTGATCAGGGCGCAGGTCTTGCCGAGGCCGCGGCCCTTGAGGAAGGAGGTCGGGTAGAGCATCTCCTGCATACCCGGGCCGCCCTTGGGGCCCTCGTAGCGGATGACCACCACGTCGCCGTGCGTGATCTCCTTGCGGAGGATCTTGTCGACGGCCTCCTCCTGCGACTCGCAGACGACCGCGGGGCCCTCGAAGGTCCAGATGGACTCGTCGACGCCCGCCGTCTTCACGACGCAGCCGTCGAGCGCCAGGTTGCCCTTGAGGACCGCGAGGCCGCCGTCCTTGGAGTAGGCATGCTCGGCGGAGCGGATGCAGCCGTTCTCGGCGTCCTCGTCGAGGGCCTCCCAGCGCTCGGACTGGGAGAAGGCCTCGGCGGAGCGGACGCAGCCGGGGGCGGCGTGCCACAGCTCGATCGCCTCGGGGGACGGGGAACCGGCGCGCACGTCCCACGTCTTCAGCCAGTCGGAGAGGGAGGGGCTGTGGACCGAGTGCACGTCCTCGTTCAGCAGGCCCGCGCGGTGCAGCTCGCCGAGCAGGGCCGGGATGCCGCCCGCGCGGTGCACGTCCTCCATGTAGTACGTGCGGTCCTTCGCGACGTTCGGAGCGACCTTGGCAAGGCAGGGCACGCGGCGCGAGACGTCGTTGATCTCCTCCAGGCCGAACGGGACGCCCGCCTCCTGGGCGGCGGCCAGCAGGTGGAGGATCGTGTTGGTGGAGCCGCCCATCGCGATGTCGAGGGCCATGGCGTTCTCGAAGGCCGCGAAGGTGGCGATGTTGCGGGGCAGGACCGACTCGTCGTCGCCGTCGTAGTAGCGCTTGGTGATGTCGACGACCGTGCGGCCCGCGTTCTCATACAGCGCCTTGCGGGCGGTGTGGGTGGCGAGGACCGAGCCGTTGCCGGGGAGGGAGAGGCCGATGGCCTCCGTCAGGCAGTTCATCGAGTTGGCGGTGAACATGCCGGAGCAGGAGCCGCAGGTCGGACAGGCGTTCTCCTCGATACGGAGGATGTCCTCGTCCGAGATCTTGTCGTTCACGGCGTCGGAGATCGCGTCGACCAGGTCGAGCGTACGGACCGTGCCGTCGACCAGGGTGGCGCGGCCGGACTCCATGGGGCCGCCGGAGACGAAGACCGTCGGGATGTTCAGGCGCAGGGCCGCCATCAGCATGCCGGGGGTGATCTTGTCGCAGTTCGAGATGCAGATCAGGGCGTCGGCGCAGTGGGCCTCCACCATGTATTCGACCGAGTCCGCGATCAGATCGCGGGAGGGCAGGGAGTACAGCATGCCCCCGTGGCCCATCGCGATGCCGTCGTCGACCGCGATCGTGTTGAACTCGCGCGCGATGCCCCCTGCCGCCGTGATCGCCTCACTGACGATGCGGCCGACCGGCTGGAGGTGGGTGTGGCCCGGCACGAACTCCGTGAAGGAGTTGGCGACCGCGATGATCGGCTTCCGTCCGATGTCCGCGCCCGGTACACCGGAGGCGCGCATAAGGGCGCGTGCGCCCGCCATATTGCGGCCATGGGTGACTGTGCGGGACCTCAGCTCGGGCATCGTCGCTCGCTCCTTAAAGGGTTACCAGCTTGTACAGACCGGCAGTCGTGACTGTCTCGAGCGTACGCCGGTGCTCCAAGGGCTGGACAGGGTGTCCGGTATGCGGGATGGGTGTCTCGGTTGGCGGTCGCGGTGCAGCTTGTCGTAAGCGTTTACGTAAGCGCCGATGCTTGGCGGGGAGCGTCTCGGTCGACGGTCGCGGGTCGGTCGACGGTCGCGGTCGGTCGACGGTCGCGGGTCACCTCGTGCGTAAGCCTTTGCGTAAGCGCCGATGCCCGGCGGGGAGCGGGTCGGTCGGCGGTCGCGGGTCGGTCGGAGGTCGCGTGTCACCTCGTGCGTAAGCGTTTGCGTCAACGCTTACGCCCGGCGGGGAGCGTCTCGGGCGGCGATCGCGTGTCAGTCGGCGATCGCGTGTCGGGCGCCTTTCGGTCGCCTGTCCGTCGCATCTCAACCCGCGCGCAAGCGATTGCGTAAGCGCTTACGTATGCGCTTGCGCGTCTGCCGTCACGGCGCCGTGAGATGCCCCTGCACCACCGGTGCCACCCGCGCCACGACCCGCTCCAGGTCCGCCGAGGCCAGCGGCTCGATCTTGATCACGTACCGCAGCATCGCGACGCCGACGAGCTGGGCGGCGGCCAGCTCGGCGCGCAGCTCGGCGTCCGGGAGGTCGAGCCGCTGGGCGATGCGGCGCAGCAACTGGGTGGCGACGAGGCGGCGGAAGACGGCGGCGGCGGTCTCGTTGTTCACCGCGGAGCGGACGATCGCGAGGAGCGGGGTGCGGGTGGCGGGGTTCTCCCAGACGCCGAAGATGAAGCGGGTCAGGCGTTCGCCGACGCCTTCCAGGGGGCCCTCCTCGACGGCGGCCGGGGCATCCAGGGCGGGCGCGAAAGCGACCTCGATGGCCGCCTCGAAGACCTGCTCCTTGGTGCCGAAGTAGTGGTGGACGAGCGCGGAGTCCACACCGGCCGCCTTGGCGATGCCGCGGACCGAGGTCTTCTCGTAACCCCGCTCGGAGAACTCCTCGCGGGCCGCCTCCAGGATGCGGTCGCGGGTGGCGGGGCCCGCCTGCGTCTGCGTACGGGAGGGGCGTCCCCGACCGCGGCGGGGGGCGGTTTCCGTCACCGGCGGGGCACCTTCACCGCGGAGGCGAGGTGCAGCCGGGTGAAGGCCAGGGCCTCCGCCAGGTCGGCCTCGCGTTCGGCACTGGACATCGCGCGGCGGGTGTTGACCTCGATGACGACATGCCCGTCGAAGCCGGACAGCGCGAGGCGCTCGAGGAGTTCGGCGCAGGGCTGGGTGCCGCGGCCCGGGACCAGGTGCTCGTCCTTGTTGGAGCCGTTGCCGTCGGCGAGGTGGACGTGGCCGAGGCGGTCGGCCATGCGGTCGATCATCTGCAGGGCGTCCGTGCGGGCGGTCGCGGTGTGACTGAGGTCGATCGTGAAGTGACGGTAGTCCTCCTTCGTCACGTCCCAGTCGGGCGCATACGCCAGCATCTCGCGGTCGCGGTAGCGCCAGGGGTACATGTTCTCGACGGCGAACCGTACGTCCGTCTCGTTCGCCATCCGCCAGATCCCGGTGACGAAGTCGCGGGCGTACTGGCGCTGCCAACGGAAGGGGGGGTGGACGACCACGGTGCTCGCGCCGAGCTTCTCGGCCGCCGCCTGGGCCCGCTGGAGCTTGACCCACGGGTCGGTGGACCAGACGCGCTGGGTGATCAGCAGGCAGGGGGCGTGCACGGCGAGGATCGGGATCCGGTGGTAGTCGCTGAGTCTGCGCAGCGCCTCGATGTCCTGGCTGACCGGGTCGGTCCAGACCATGACCTCGACTCCGTCGTACCCGAGGCGCGCGGCGATCTCGAAGGCCGTCGCCGTCGACTCCGGATACACGGACGCCGTGGACAGCGCGACCTTCGCATCCGGGATGCGCACAGCTGGTTCTGCCACGGAGACAGAGTACGGGTTGCCTCCGGCGGTTGGCCGGGGGTGGTGGACGTTGGCGGGAGGGTTGCGGCGGGCTCCGGTCGAGGCGCCTGTTCGCCGTTGTGGGTTCTCGCCGTGAGTGACTGCGGGCTCGAGGTGGCTGCTCGCGCCCACGCGGCGGAGCCGCACGATGTCACCGCCTCGCGCCCGCTCGGGGCGCTGCCCTACTGAGAGTCCATCTGGTCCAGCCGACGCAGGATCACGCCCTCTCGGAGGGCCCAGGGGCAGATTTCGAGGGTTTCCACGCCGAAGAGGTCCATCGCGCCCTCGGCGACGAGGGCGCCCGCGAGGAGCTGGCCCGAGCGGCCATCGGAGACGCCGGGGAGTTCCGCGCGCTCGTCCGCGGTCATCGAGGCGAGCCGGGGGACCCAGTCCTCCAGGGACCTGCGCTTGAGTTCGCGCTGGACGTACAGGCCCTCGGCGGAGCGCGCGGCGCCGGCGATGCGGGCGAGCTGCTTGAAGGTCTTGGAGGTGGCGACCACGTGGTCGGGGGCGCCGAAGCGGGCGAACTCCCCGACGGTACGGGCGATCTGGGCCCGCACATGACGGCGCAGAGCCTTCACGTCGGCGGGGTCGGCCGGGTCGTTGGGCAGCCAGCCGGCGGTCAGCCGTCCGGCGCCGAGCGGCAGCGACACCGCCGCGTCCGGCTCCTCGTCTATGCCGTACGCGATCTCCAGGGAGCCGCCGCCAATGTCGAGGACGAGCAACTTGCCCGCCGACCAGCCGAACCAGCGGCGGGCGGCCAGGAAGGTGAGCCGGGCCTCCTCCGCGCCGGTCAGGACCTGGAGCTCGACGCCGGTCTCGGTCTTGACCCGGGCCAGTACGTCGTCGGCGTTGCCGGCCTCGCGTACGGCGGAGGTCGCGAACGGCAGCATGGCCTCGACGCCCTTGTCCTCGGCGGCCTCCAGCGCGTCCTGGACGACCTCGATCAGTTTGTCGATGCCTTCGGAATCGATCGCCCCGCTGTCGTCGAGCAGTTGGGCCAGCCGCAATTCGGCCTTGTGCGAGTGCGCGGGCAGCGGGCGCGCGCCGGGGTGGGCGTCGACCACCAGCAGATGCACCGTGTTCGAACCCACGTCGAGGACACCGAGTCTCATATACGGAACGCTACTGCGCCCGGGGCAGTTCAAGTGGGGCGGGGCGAAGCCCCTCGTTGAGGGGTGGTGGTCGGGAGACGGGCGGGCCGTCCCCGGAGGGGGCTTGGGCGACTTACCCTGGACGGGTGCCAAAGACGAAAAAGGCGAAGCCCGACAAATCAGCCAAGGGTTCTTCGCAGGCGAAGGCGTCCCCGTCCAAGAAGTCCCCGAAGAAGGTCCCCGTGTCCGACGAGAAGGGGCTCGACTTCGCTCGCGCATGGGTGGAATTTCCGGATCCCGCCGATGACGAGCAGGTCTTCCGGTGCGATCTGACATGGCTGACCTCTCGCTGGAACTGCATCTTCGGAAGCGGCTGCCAGGGCATCCAGGCGGGCCGCGCGGACGACGGCTGCTGCACGCTGGGCGCGCACTTCTCGGATGAGGACGACGAGAAGCGGGTGGCCGAGCATGTGGCGCGGCTCACTCCGGAGATCTGGCAGCACCATGACGTGGGCACGCAGAGTGGCTGGGTGTCGGAGGACGAGGACGGCGACCGGCAGACCCGGCCGTACGAAGGGTCCTGCATCTTCCAGAACCGTCCCGGCTTCGCCGGGGGCGCGGGCTGCTCGCTGCACATCCTCGCCCTGAAGGAGGGCCGCGAGCCGCTTGAGACCAAGCCGGACGTCTGCTGGCAGCTGCCCGTGCGCCGGACGTACGAGTGGATCGACCGGCCCGACGACACCCGGGTGCTCCAGGTCTCCATCGGCGAGTACGACCGCCGCGGCTGGGGCCCCGGCGGCCACGACCTCCACTGGTGGTGCACATCGGCGACCTCCGCACACGGCGCGGGCGACCCGGTGTACGTCTCGTACCGCCCCGAGCTCATCGAGCTGATGGGCAAGAAGGGGTACGACCGCCTGGTCGAACTCTGCGAGGAACGCCTGGCCTCTCAGCTGCCACTGCTGGCACCGCATCCGGCGGATCCGGTGGGCTGAGAGCCCGTGGGCGGGGTCGGGTGGGTCGGGTGGGTCGGGGGCGGCCAGAAGTCGGGCTGAGGCCGCCCGCCGCCGGGGGGAAGCCCGGCTGAGGCCGGGCGAGGACGGGCGGAAGTTTCGGCTGAGGCCAGGCGAGGACGGGCCCAAAGAGGCCCCGAGGTCGGGCCCAGCCCCGACCAGGCCGCCGAGGGCGGGCCCACGACAGCCACAGGCAGGCCCCGAGTTCCGGCCCAGCACCGGGGCCAAGGCCCCACCAATGCAAAACCACGACAGCCACAGGAAAGCCCCGAGCTCCGGCCCAGCACCGCTCGAAGACACCCTGTGGTCGGGCAAGCTCGATCCAGGGACCCGGCGAGAACAAGTCGACGTCGGTCGGCGCCGGACCTGGCGCGTCCGCGCACCCCTGGCCCCGCGCGTCCGCGCACCCCCGTCCCCTAGCGCGCCCACGCATCCCCGGCCTGCCTGCACCCCGGGCCCCGCCGTGCCAGCCCACCCCGGCCGCCCTCCCAGCGCACCCCCACCCCGTCGCCCACCCCAGCCAGGGCTCCCGCCTCCCACGCCCTACGACGACGGGCTCGGGTCGCCGCTTCCGCTCGGCGGTGGGGTGGGGCTGCTCGGGTCCGAAGGGGGCGAGTCGGTCGGGGTCGGGGTCGGGGTTGGGTCGGTAGGGGTGGGGGACGGGGCTGGGTCGGTCGGGGGTGGGGTCGAGTCGGGGGCGGACGGGGTCGGGTCGCTCGGGGTCGGGTCGGGCGCGGGGGCGGACGGGCCCGCGTTGCCGTAGCCGTCGATCGTGACCACGGTGTCCGCCGGTGCGATCGACACCCGCGCGGTCCAGGGGCCCACCGGCTCGCGGAGATGATCGACGTACACCTTGATCGTCAACGACTCGCCCGGTTCGAGGGTTCCCGACGACTGGCTCAGGTAGAGCCAGGAGGCCCCGGTCCTGGCGGACCAGTGCACCGGTGAACTCCCGGACGCGGACAGCGAGATGAGGGTGGTGGTGTCGCGACTGTTGCCCGCCGCCACGGACAGCCGGCCGGCGCCTTGTCGCGGAATGCTTCCGGGGGCGCTGACGACCTCCACGGACACGTCGGGCGAACGGCTGCCCTTGGTGAAGCGGGCGTCGGGTCTGATGCTGGCGTTGCCGGCGTTCTCGTAGCCGCCCGCCGGCTCGCCGCTGATGCCGTCGGGGCCGTGCGCCTCGCTCGCGGTGACCGACCGGCCGTCGGCGCCCTCGCCGGTGAGGGGCGCCCCGCGGTAGGCCGCCCAGAGGGCGAGAACGGGGGCGGCGACGACGGTGGCGACCACCGTGGTCGTGACGGCACGCGCGCGTAGCCGGTCCCTTCGCGCGGCGTGGTCCTTGGGATCCATGGGGAACCCGCGCCGGTCGAAGCGCGGAGCGCTGCCCCGCGCGCGGGGCGCGTGCGCCATCGCCATGTGCAGGGCCGCGCGCGGCGCCTCGAGGACGGGGAGCGCGGCGGGCGTGACGCTGGTGCCGGGCCAGGCGCCGGGGACCGCGCGCTCGGCGGTACGGCGGCAGCGCGGGCAGTCGTCGACGTGCCGGACCAGCTCGCGGCGCAGGGTGGCGCTCAGGACGAGCTGGTTGTCCCCGGTGAGGCGGGCGACGCTGGGACAGGTGCCGGTCTCCACGACGGCGAGCGCGGCGCGGGTGCGTTCGACCTCGCAGGCGGCGGATGCGAGCAGTTCGCGCGCGGAGGCGAGGTCCATGCCGAGGACGGCGGCGACCTCGTGGGCGGCGAGCTGATGGCGCACGGCGAGTTCGAGCGCCTCCCGCTGCTCGGGGGTGGTGCCGGCGGCCTCCGGCCAGGCGAGCAGGGCGAGTTCGCGTCGGCGCCGCGCCTGGGCCTCTTCCGAGATGGGGGTGCTCAGTGCCTCGGCCGCGCGCCGGTCGGCGGCGCCCTGGGCGCTCTTGGGGGCGCTCTTGCGGGGCTCACGCCGTCCGGAGGCATGCGCCGCCTGGCGCCTGCGCCGCGCCTCGGTGAGTTTGCGCAGACAGGACCAGCGGGCAAGCGCGTACAGCCAGGCCCGGCGGTCGTCCCCGGACTCCGGGGCGCGCACGCCCCGGCGCTCGGCCAGCGCGAGCACGTCCCCGAGGGCCGCGGTGGCCGAGTCGTGGTCGCAGAGCACGGACAGGCAGTAGGTGAACAGGCCGTCCAGATAAGGCTCGTAGCGGGCGGGCGGGCGCTGGGCCAGCGTGCGCGTGTTCGCGCCACGGGGCGCGGCCACCCGCTTGCGCGCGTCTCCGTGCGCCCGATGTGCGCCGGCGGTGTGCGTCGAGGTCTCCGGACTGCTGCTCATCACCCGTGCGACCGTAGGTGCCCGGGCCTGACCCCTTCTTCCCCCTTGAGCACATTTAATCCGTACGGGTGAAACGATCCCTCATAAGGGGACAGGAACCTGCGATTCCGTGGCCTGGGCCGTCACAGGCGGCGATGGCAGACGATGGCATATGCCCCGTGACCCCACCGGCAGTCCCCGGCCCGGCATGGGCGTCGTACCGTACCCACGTGCCCATGGACAACGCCCCGCGCCCGCAGTCCCTGATGCTGACCTTCCTGGGCGACCAGGTGCTGGGCCGCGGCGTGTGCGTGTACTCCGGGAGCGTCCTCGAGGTGTTCGCGCGGGCCGGCGTCGGCGAGCACGCGACGCGCTCGACGCTGACCCGGATGGTGGGCCGGGGGCTGCTGCGCCGCCGACGCGAGGGCCGCCGTATGTACTTCGGTCTCACCGAACGCTCCGAGGCGATCCTGCGCGACGGCGAACAGCGCATCTGGAAGTCCGGCGCGGTCAACCGCGACTGGGACGGCACCTGGTCGCTGCTCGGCTTCTCGCTGCCCGAGTCGTGGCAGCGGCAGCGGCACGATCTGCGCTCACAGCTCACCTGGGCCGGTTTCGGACCGCTGTTCAGCGGCCTGTGGATCGCGCCGGGCGAGGCCGACGTCTCCGGGATCGTCGCGGAGCTCGGCCTCTCCGCGCACGTGAAGGTGTTCCGGGCGCGGGCGGACATCGGCATGGACATCGCCGAAATGATCAACGACACGTGGGACCTGGCCGAACTCGCCGCGCGCTACCGGGCGTTCGACGCCGCGTGGCGCCCCCTCAGAGACCGGCCGAGCGCGAGCGACAGCGACGAGGAGGACGCCCTCGCGCTGCGCCTGCGCCTGTCCACCGAGTGGCTCCAGGTCATCCGCTCCGACCCGCGCCTGCCCGTACAGCACCTGCCCGCGGACTGGCCGGCGGCGCCGGCCGAGGAGACGTTCCGCGCGGTGCACGCCCGCCTGGACGCGCCCGCGCGGGAGACGGCACGGCGGGTACTGGAGACGGTGCCGACGGAGGCATAGGCCCACCTCTGCCTCGTACGACACCCCGCTTCTCCCCGCCTGCGACACCCCACTTCTGCCCGTACGCCGCCGCCCTCACCGGCGTCATGGCCGTACCCACCCCTGAACTGATGTTGTGCACTCCATTGACGGCGGTCAGATAAGCGCCCTACATTCCGAGGCGTTCAGTGCACTGAGCAACCGAGCATCCGCACCCAGCGCTCCCCCTCAGCCCGCAGATCGGAGCCACAGGACATGCCCGCACGCACCCGCCTGGCCCGCACAACAGCCGCTCTGGGAACGGCAGTAACCCTCTGCGTCATCACCCCCCTGGCCGCCCAAGCGGAGACGCCGACACCCAGGCACCTGACGGGCACCCTGGCCGACGGCGCCACCTGGATCGCCGACGTCCCGGCGGACTGGAACGGCACCCTCCTCCTGTTCAGCCACGGCTTCGGCCCGACCGTCGCCCAGGACGCGCCCTCGGACGCCACCCGCACCGAACTGCTCGCCGAGGGCTACGCGCTCGCCGGTTCCTCGTACGACCCCAAGGGATCCATGTGGGCGCTGGAGAGCGCCGAACGCGACCAGTTCGCCACTCTCGACGCCGTCAAGGGCGAGATCGACGAGCCGCGGCGCACGCTCTCCGTCGGCCAGTCCATGGGCGGCCTCGTCAACGCCCGGATCGCCCGGGACGGCGCGGGCCGCGTCGACGGCGCGCTCGGCCTGTGCGGCCTGGTCGCGGGCGGCACCGACCTGGACAACTACCAGCTCGACGCGGAGTACGCGATCGCCCGTCTTCTGCTGCCCGCCGAGGACCTCAAGCTGGTGAACTTCACGTCGGCGGCCGAAGCCTCCGCCACCGCGACCCGGCTCACCAGCGCGGTCACCACCGCCCAGTCCACGCCGCGGGGCAGAGCGCGCGTCGCCCTGGCCGCCGCCTTCCTCAATCTCCCCGCCTGGGCGCCCGGCCAGGAACGCCCCGCCGCCGACGACTGGGCGGGACAGGAGGAGCAGCAGTACGCGTGGCTCGCCCAGGGCCTGCTCTCCTTCGTCGAAGGCGGCCGGTACGCCGTCGAGCAGTCCATGGGCGGCAACAACTCCTGGAACCGGGGCGTCGACTACGCCGGCCTCCTCGCCGAGTCGGTCCACGCTCCCCAGGTGCACGCCCTGTACCGCGCGGGGGGCCTGGATCTCCAGGCCGACCTGCGCACGCTCACCCGCGGCGCCGCCATCGACGCCGACCCGGCGGCCGTACGCACCGCCCAGCGCACGTCATCCGCCGGACAAGGCCTCGGCGTACCCCTCCTGGACGTGCACACCACCGCCGACAACCTCGTACCGGTGGAGCAGGAGAACCGGTTCGCCGACCGGGTACGCGCGGCCGGGGACGCCGGGCTGCTGCGCCAGGCGTACGTCGAACGCCAGGGGCACTGCGCCTTCACCACGGCCGAGACGATCGCGGCCGTCCACGCCGTCGAACACCGCGTGGCCACCCACCACTGGGCCGGAGCCGCCGACCCGGCCGCCCTGCAGAAGGCGGCGCTCGCCCTCGGCCTCGACGGCGCGGCGTACGTCCCCTACCGCCCGGCCGAGCTGACGGTCGGCCGCTGACGTCCGCACACCGACAACCCTTTTTCGCCCCCTCCGCCCCTACCCGACCCGCACCTGGGGGCTGCCGCCCCCAGACCCCCGCCGTCGGCCTAACGGCCTCGTCCTCAAACCCCGGACGGGCTGAGAACGGACTCC
>NZ_JBEZKJ010000125.1:0-19820 GCF_040651675.1 Streptomyces sp. NPDC048415
GATCTGTTCGCCTAGGGAGCCGAGCGCGGTCCCATGGGTCACCCACGTGTAGATCTGGGCCAGGTGATCGCCTATCGAATCCCCCGCCAGCCCTCGGGGTCCACCCCACCGGGCACAGGAGCCCCCTCGTCATACGGCTGACGTGTGAAGACGAACGAACCGAGGTCGAGGTGGCTCACGGAGCCGTCCGGGCGCCGTACGGCCCGCAGCGGTTCCCCCGCGTAGTAGCCATTGAGTCCCGTCCAAGTCCCGTCAGCGTTCGCCCGGAAGCGGGCACGCCGACCGGCACCGGAGAGCGGCTCCAACGCGAGACCCGCGTCAGCCAGCAGCCTCAGTCCGAAGGCCTGCGTTCCCCAGTACCACTGCCCCACCAACTCCAGCAGTACCGCGTCGCCCTCGGGAATCGGACGCCACGGCTCGGGGATCCTCGGCTCGGCCTGCGCCACGATCCGCACGAGATCGGCAGCGACGCTGAACACGGGCGGGCCCGATGTGCAGTTGGACAACACCACCGCAGCCACATCGTCCTCCACACCGATCACCAGGCCGGCAAGAAAGCCCGGCAGCGAGCCGGAATGCCCGACCAGAGTCCGGCCGTCGCGGTGCACGATCTGCATGCCGAGACCGTAGGCCGAACCCGCGGCCAGTTCTTCCGTCTCGGGCGGTGCGGCAGGCGTACGCATCTCCCGTACGGATTCCGCGCTCAGCACCCGCTCGTCGCCCTGGACGAGGAAGACGGCAAAGCGCGCCAAGTCTGCGGTGGTCGACCATAGTTGTCCGGCCGGGGCCATCCGGCCGAGATCCTCCGCAGGCTCGGGCATCATCACGTCCGCCCAGGGGTGCACCGCCCAACCGCCCGCGTGCGGCGCCCGCGGCCGACCGCTCGTGCGGTGCAGACTCAGCGGTTCGAGCACCTCGCGCCGCAGCACCTCCTCCCATGGGGCACCCCGCAGCTCCTCGACCAGCGCGCCCAGCAGCGTGTAGCCGGGGTTCGAGTAGTGGTGCCGCCGTCCAACCGGGTGCCGGAAGGGCTGCTCGCCCAGCACATCGGCCAGCTCCGGGCGCAGCGAGCCCGACGTGCGCTCCCACCAAGGTGCGGGCGACTCGGCGGCCAACCCACCTGTGTGCGCGAGCAGTTCGGCGATCGTCACCTCTCCCGCACCGGTGCCGGACAGATACTTCTCCAGCGGGTCACCGAGGTCCAGCACACCCTCATCCCGCAGCCGCAGTACGAGTACAGCGGTGAAGGTCTTGGTGATGGAGCCGATCCGGTACTGGACGTTCTCGTCCGGCCCGTGCCCGTCCACCGAAGTCCGCGCCCCGGTCCATACCGTCTCTCCGCCCCGGGCAACCGCCGCGACCAGCGATGGTGCCCGCCCTTCGGTCTGTGCAACGGCGATACGGTGCAATAGCGCCCGACGCGTGGCGGGAAGCAGATCTTCCTGAGGTGTCGTCATGGCCCCAGTTCACCTGGCCCGGCACCACACGTCGAGTGGATTGCCCGAGACCGCGCCTGCGGAGCTGTAGGGTCTCGCCGCCGATGACATGTCGATCTTCTGTGACCTGCTGGTTCTCCGTTGTCTCACCGCGATGTCACCCAAGATCAGTCTCCGATGCCATTTCCTCGGCGGAACGATGAGTCTGCGGCTGAGCCACCGAGCACGAGGACTACATGCGAGCTCAGGTCGCGCACCGATGAGTTTCCCGCGCCGCGCCGGTCTGTACGCGTGAGACCGACTCACGGAAGGCTGGCGCCATGCGGAAACTGATCTACGGCATGAACCTGACCCTGGACGGCTACATCGCCGCGCCCGGCGACGACATCGGCTGGAGCGTGCCGAGCGACGAGCTGTTCCAGTTTTGGTCCGACCAGTTGCAGGCGACCGACCTGTCGCTGTACGGGCGCAAGCTGTGGCAGACGATGAGCTCCTACTGGCCGACCGGCGACCAGCAGCCCAACGCCACCCCGGCGGAGATCGAGTTCGCGCGCCGCTGGCGGGACATGTCGAAGGTGGTGTTCTCCTCGACGATCGACAAGGTCGACTGGAACACCCGCCTGGTCACCGGCGGCGCGGTCGCCGAGATCACCCGGCTCAAGGCCGAGGACGGCGGCCCGATGGACATCGGCGGCGCGACGCTCGCCGGGGCGGCCATGCGGGCCGGGCTGATTGACGAGTACGTGCTGGCCACCGCGCCGGTCCTGGTGGGCGGCGGCACGCCGTTCTTCTCCGCGCTGGACAGCTGGGTGAACCTGAACCTGGTGGAGACGCGGACGCTTCCCTGCGGCGTGATCCTGACCAGGTACGAGACGAGGCGCTGAGCGCCCGTCACGCGACTCGACCGCCTGCCGGGTCCACGCGAACGTGAACGCCACCACTGGGGTGGACAGTCTGCAGTGCGGCTTCACATCCACCACTACCGGACCCTGCTCAGTGGTCAAGATGTAATCCGGGATGTGCTTGCGGGCCTGCCCCTCCACAACGGCCTTCAGCAGGAAAGGCTGGGCCACAATGCCGCGTACGGACGGATCGAAGTCGGCAGAGAGCAACCGCGACAGTTCCAAGCGCGACTCGTAGATCACGTGGTCGCGCATCGTCGCTGACCAGTAGATACCCGAGTAGTGCTTCTGGCCCTTGTACCGACGGAACGTCCGCTACGGACAAGCCGACTGCAGAAGGTCGACAGGTGCCGTACCCCAGTCCCGGACCTCCACAAGAGCACCACGCTGCTGACGGATACTCACCGCCGCCGTGACAGTGTTCATCGCGTACCCCCGCCCCACGGGCAACGACCCGTACAGCCAAGGTGTCAGCCAGGCACTGACGGGCGGAGCGGGCCGGAACCCCGCCACCCTAAAGGGTGAGAACCCCGACCAGCGAGTCTCACGAAGATGGCATAAGTGCCGCCGATGTGCCATCGGAGATGAGACTGTGCCGCGAAATCTGAGACGCTACAGGAGCGAAGGATCAGGTCTGCGCCATGTCCACGAAGCGCGAATAGTG
Organism: Streptomyces sp. NPDC048415; assembly: GCF_040651675.1. Taxonomy (NCBI): domain Bacteria; kingdom Bacillati; phylum Actinomycetota; class Actinomycetes; order Kitasatosporales; family Streptomycetaceae; genus Streptomyces; species Streptomyces sp. NPDC048415. Next base: position 3,003 of record NZ_JBEZKJ010000125.1, read on the forward strand.
ACCCTGGAACGCCACCGTGATGGTGGCCGTCGGGCCGTTTCGGTGCTTGCCGACGATGATGTCCGCCTCGCCCGCGCGCGGTGACTCCTTCTCGTATGCGTCCTCGCGGTGCAGCAGGATGACCATGTCCGCGTCCTGCTCAATCGATCCGGACTCACGCAGGTCGGACACCATGGGCTTCTTGTCCGTGCGCTGCTCGGGGCCACGGTTGAGCTGCGAAAGCGCGATCACTGGCAGCTCCAGCTCCTTGGCCAGCAGCTTCAGGTTTCGCGACATGTCGGAGACTTCCTGCTGGCGGCTCTCCGACCGCTTGCCGCCCGACTGCATCAGCTGCAGATAGTCGATGACGACGAGCTTCAGGTCGCTGCGCTGCTTGAGGCGACGGCACTTGGCGCGGATCTCCATCATCGACAGATTCGGGGAGTCGTCGATGTAGAGCGGGGCGGCCGAGACGTCCGGCATGCGGCGGGCGAGCCGGGTCCAGTCCTCGTCGGTCATCGTGCCGGACCGCATGTGGTGCAGGGCCACGCGTGCCTCGGCCGACAGCAGACGCATCGCGATCTCGTTGCGCCCCATTTCGAGCGAGAAGATCACGCTGGGCATGTTGTGCTTGATGGAGCACGCCCGCGCGAAGTCCAGGGCCAGCGTGGACTTACCCATGGCAGGACGGGCCGCGATGATGATCATCTGGCCCGGATGCAGACCGTTGGTCAACGAGTCGAGGTCGGTGAAGCCGGTCGGCACGCCGGTCATCTCCCCCGACCGTGAACCGATCGCTTCAATCTCGTCGAGCGCGCCTTCCATGATGTCGCCGAGCGGCAGATAGTCCTCGGTGGTGCGCTGCTCAGTGACCGCGTAGATCTCGGCCTGGGCGCTGTTGACGATCTCATCGACGTCACCGTCGGCCGCGTACCCCATCTGTGTGATGCGCGTACCCGCCTCGACCAGGCGGCGCAGAACCGCCCGCTCGTGCACGATCTCCGCGTAGTACTCGGCGTTCGCCGCGGTAGGGACCGTCTGCACAAGCGTGTGCAGATACGGGGCGCCGCCGACCTTGGTGATCTCACCTCGTTTGGTGAGCTCGGCCGCGACCGTGATGGGGTCGGCGGGTTCGCCCTTCGCGTACAGGTCGAGGATCGCCACGTAGATGGTCTCGTGCGCCGGCCGGTAGAAGTCGTGGCCCTTGAGGACCTCCACGACATCGGCGATGGCGTCCTTCGACAGGAGCATGCCGCCGAGGACGGACTGCTCGGCGTCCAGGTCCTGGGGCGGTACGCGCTCGAAGGACGAGCCACCACCCTCCCACGGACCGTTGTCCCGGTCACGGTCGTGCTGTTCGTCGCGGCTGCGACCACCGTCGCGGGCCCTTCGGGAAGAGGGCAGACGATCACTGGGACCGCTATCGGCCCAGGGGTCGTCCAAGGGCTCGGAAATACTCACCGAGCCACCTCCTCCCGTCCGCGGAGCGGACCTAGCCGTGCCTCTCATTTCTACGGCACGGCACTGACAACTGAGATGCCCAACTCCGGTTCTGGCACGTCGGTTTTGCGAGGTTTCCGAAGACGGAGGAGAGAACGGGCGCCGCCCCACGTTAGGCCTGCGGGCACCGTCAGCCAATCTGGTTATCCACAGGCCATGTGGACGACGGCCCCGATGCTGTGGAGAACCCCGCGAAACCTGTGCACGACCCGGTGGACAGCTCTGTGAACAAGCCCTCAGCCCATCCGAGGAAGCTGCTCTGACCTGCGGCTTTCCCATCCACCGGCTGTGCAGAAGAAAAACTTTCCCGGTCGGACCAAGTTCTCCGCAAACGGTGCCCGGCGGCACGCCCCATCTCACGACAAGTAAGGGTCCTAATGGCATTGCATCTCTTACCTGTGGAAGATTAGATTGGTGGTCATGACACAGGCTCCCGCGGCACCCAAGTCCGCCCGGCGTCGGCACGACCGAGAGATCGTCGCGCTGGCCGTTCCGGCCTTCGGCGCACTCGTGGCCGAGCCGCTGTTCGTGATGGCCGACAGCGCCATCGTCGGCCATCTCGGCACCGCGCAACTCGCCGGTCTCGGCGTCGCCTCGGCCCTTCTCATGACAGCCGTCGGCGTCTTCGTCTTTCTCGCTTACGCCACCACGGCCGCCGTAGCTCGGCGAGTCGGCGCGGGCGATCTACGAGCCGCGATCCGCCAGGGCATGGACGGCATCTGGCTCGCGCTGCTGATCGGAGCGGCCGTCATAGCCGTCGTCCTTCCCACAGCACCCGCCCTCATGGAGTTGTTCGGCGCATCCGAGACGGCCGCCCCGTACGCGACCACGTATCTGCGGATCTCTGCGCTCGGCATCCCCGCCATGCTCGTCGTGCTGGCCGCCACCGGTGTCCTGCGGGGACTCCAGGACACGAGGACCCCGCTGTACGTCGCCGTCGCGGGCTTCGTCGCCAACGCCGCTCTCAACGTGGGCCTCGTCTATGGCGCCGACCTGGGCATCGCGGGCTCCGCCTGGGGCACCGTCATCGCCCAGTGCGGGATGGCCGCCGTCTATCTGTACGTCGTCATCCGCGGAGCCCGAAAGCACAGTGCCTCGCTGCGACCGGAAGCCTCAGGGATACGGGCCTGCGCCCAGGCCGGCGCGCCCCTGCTCGTGCGCACGCTGTCGCTGCGGGCGATCCTCTTGATCGCCACAGCGGTCGCCGCCCGCCTGGGGGACGCCGACATGGCGGCGCACCAGATCATCCTGTCGCTGTGGAGTCTGCTTGCCTTCGCACTCGACGCGATCGCCATCGCGGGGCAGGCCATCATCGGACGCTATCTCGGCTCGGACGACGCTGAGGGTGCCCGCGATGCCTGCCGCCGCATGGTGCAGTGGGGTCTCGCCACCGGGGTGGTACTCGGCCTGCTGGTCATCGTCGCCCGTCCGCTCTTCCTTCCCCTCTTCAGCAGCGATTCGGTCGTACAAGACGCCGCGCTGCCCGCGTTGCTGATGGTGGCCCTCTCGCAGCCGATCTGCGGCATCGTCTTCGTCCTGGACGGCGTCCTGATGGGCGCGGGGGACGGGCCCTACCTGGCGGGGGCGATGCTGATCACCCTGGCGGTCTTCGCTCCCGTGGCACTGCTCGTTCCCGCACTGGGCGGTGGGCTCACCGCGCTCTGGGGAGCCATGACGCTGATGATGACGATCAGGATGCTGACCCTGTGGCTGCGTTCTCGGTCAGGGCGTTGGATCGTCACGGGCGCCACGCGCTAACCGAAGGCGTTCACCGTTTCACGTGAAACCGTGAAACGCCCTTCACCTGAAACCTCCGTTTCACGTGAAACGCAGAAGGGCCGCACCCCGAGGGATGCGGCCCTTCTCTCAGCTATGCCGAGCGCTGCACTCAGGCAGCGACAACCTCGATGTTGACCTTGGCGGCAACCTCGGGGTGCAGACGCACGGACGTCTCGTGGGCGCCCAGGGTCTTGATGGGCGCGCCCAGCTCGATGCGGCGCTTGTCGACCTCGGGGCCACCGGAAGCCTTGATCGCCGAGGCGATGTCGGCCGGGGTGACGGAACCGAAGAGACGACCGGCGTCGCCGGAGCGAACGGCCAGACGGACCTTCACGCCCTCGAGGCGGGCCTTGATGTCGTTGGCCTGCTCGATGGTCGCGATCTCGTGGATCTTGCGAGCACGACGGATCTGCTCGACGTCCTTCTCGCCGCCCTTGGTCCAGCGGATCGCAAAGTTCCGCGGGATCAGGTAGTTGCGAGCGTAACCGTCCTTGACGTCGACGACGTCGCCCGCGGCACCGAGGCCGGAGACCTCATGGGTGAGGATGATCTTCATGTGTCGGTCACCCTTCCCTTATCGCGCGGTGGAGGTGTAGGGCAGCAGCGCCATCTCACGGCTGTTCTTCACGGCCGTGGCGACGTCACGCTGGTGCTGCGTGCAGTTGCCGGTCACGCGGCGGGCACGGATCTTGCCGCGGTCGGAAATGAACTTCCGCAGCATGTTCGTGTCCTTGTAGTCCACGTACGTGACCTTGTCCTTGCAAAAAGCGCAGACCTTCTTCTTAGGCTTGCGCACAGGCGGCTTCGCCATGGTGTTTCTCCTGTGTGATCAAGAAGTTGGGGTACGAACCCGTCCCTAGAAGGGAGGCTCGTCCGAGTAGCCGCCGCCGGAGCCACCGGCTCCGCTGGAGCCGCCGGAGCTTCCGCCCCAGCCGCCGCCACCGCCCTGGTTGCCACCGGCAGGAGCGCCGGTCGCCCAGGGGTCGTCAGCCGGAGCGCCGCCGCCCTGCTGCTGGCCGCCGCCGGAGCTTCCGCCCCAGCCGCCGCCCTGCTGGCCGCCGCCACCGCCGCCGTAACCGCCCTGGCCGCCTCGGCCCGTGGTCTTGGTGACCTTGGCCGTGGCGTTCTTCAGGCTGGCGCCGACTTCCTCGACGTCCAGCTCGTAGACCGTGCGCTTGACGCCCTCACGGTCCTCGTAGGACCGCTGCTTCAACCGGCCCTGCACGATGACGCGCATGCCTCGCTGGAGCGATTCGGCGACGTTCTCCGCCGCCTGACGCCAGACCGAGCAGGTCAGGAACAGGCTCTCGCCGTCCTTCCACTCATTGGTCTGACGGTCGAAGGTGCGGGGAGTGGACGCGACGCGGAACTTCGCGACCGCCGCACCGGAAGGGGTGAAGCGCAGCTCGGGGTCGTCGACAAGATTGCCGACGACCGTGATGACGGTCTCGCCTGCCATGGGGGAACCTCTCGGCGGGTTTGCTGCTGGCTGCTTGCTACTCGATGCCCGAGATCAGCTGAGCGGGAAGCTCAGTGGGTCTCGGGACGGAGGACCTTGGTCCGGAGGACCGACTCGTTCAGGTTCATCTGGCGGTCGAGCTCCTTGACGACCGCAGGCTCGGCCTGCAGGTCGATGACCGAGTAGATGCCCTCGGGCTTCTTCTTGATCTCGTACGCGAGACGACGACGGCCCCAGGTGTCGACCTTCTCAACCTTTCCGTTGCCCTCACGGACGACGGAGAGGAAGTTCTCGATCAGCGGGGAGACAGCGCGCTCCTCGAGATCGGGGTCGAGGATGACCATCACCTCGTAATGACGCATGTGGAACCCACCTCCTTTGGACTCAGCGGCCACGGTCGTTCCGTGGCAGGAGGGTTGTGATGCGTACGCAACGGTATCGGCCGCCACTGACAATCGGGTTTCCCGGTCGGTGAACCGAGCGGATTCCTGTCGTCATCAGGGCTGTGACCTGGGTTTCGACCCGGCCGCAACCTGGGCAGACACCGGTGCAGAGACTACAGACTACCCGCACAGCGGCTTCCGGTTGAAATCCGACCGTGATGGCCGTCAATCTGTACGCATCGGGTGTGTACGGCGCTGACGATGCGCCGCCTTCCGCAGGAGGTGCCTCATGGCACAGGTATTGCGACCCAACACCACCGGCTCCCTCTTCGCCACGGATGGCAAGGCCCATCCGCTCCAGGACACCTTGCTTGCGGTGACACTGGTGCTCGGGATCATGGCCTTCGTCACGGCGATGTTCCACAGCCTGCATCTGCTCAGTTCCTGGGCCGGCCTGCTGGGAATCATCGCCGGCGCCTACGGGCAGTTCATCTCCGTGACGACGCGTGAGCGCTTCGGACTGATTCTGGGGCTCGGTGCCTCGGCCGTCGGCTTCTTCCTCGGGATGGCCCACGGGGGCCTTTTCGGCGGCGTGTTCTGACTCGAACGCCCGTTTTCCTCTGACCCCGGAACTCTTCGCCATCCGTCTCCGGGGCCCAGGTTCCATACGGCCAGCCGGGGCGCTCGCGGGGCGCAGTAGGCTTCGGCGCGAGAGCCGGAGCCCCTGTACCCATGGGGACACACCAGCCCGAGGAGCGCCCCGAATGAGCCTGACCCTGAGGACCATCAGTCGAGAGCAGCATCTGGCGTACATCCAGAGCCTGCCCGCGGCGAGCCACATGCAGGTCCCGGCCTGGGCAAATGTGAAGGCGGAGTGGCGCTCCGAGAACCTCGGGTGGTTCGACGACAGGACGGGCGAGATGGTCGGCGCGGGCCTGGTGCTGTACCGCCAGCTGCCCAAGATCAAGCGCTATCTCGCCTATCTGCCCGAGGGCCCGGTCATCAACTGGTTCGCGCCTAACCTCGACGACTGGCTGCAGCCGATGCTCGCGCACCTCAAGCAGCAGGGCGCCTTCTCCGTGAAGATGGGTCCGCCTGTGATCATCCGGCGCTGGGAGGCCGCTTCCATCAAGGGCGGAATCCAGAACCCGGACGTGAAGCGCCTGCGCGACATCGAGGCGGACTTCATCGAGCCGCGCGCCTTCGAGGTCGCCGACAAGCTGCGCCGTATGGGCTGGCAGCAGGGCGAGGACGGCGGCGCCGGCTTCGGTGACGTCCAGCCGCGCTACGTCTTCCAGGTGCCGCTCGCCAACCGCTCCCTCGAAGAGGTCCACAAGAACTTCAACCAGCTGTGGCGCCGCAACATCAAGAAGGCCGAGAAGGCGGGCGTCGAAGTCGTCCAGGGCGGATACCAGGATCTGGAGGAGTGGCAGCGGCTGTACGAGATCACGGCCGTGCGCGACCACTTCCGGCCCCGCCCGCTGTCGTACTTCGAGCGCATGTGGACGGCCCTCAACACCGAGGACCCCAACCGCATGCGGCTGTACTTCGCACGCCACAACGGCGTGAACCTCTCAGCGGCGACGATGCTGGTCGTCGGCGGGCACGTCTGGTACTCGTACGGCGCCTCGGACAACATCGGCCGCGAGGTCCGGCCCTCGAACGCGATGCAGTGGCGGATGCTCCGCGACGCGTATGCCCTGGGGGCGACGGTCTATGACCTGCGCGGCATCTCCGACTCTCTGGACGAGACCGACCACCTCTTCGGGCTGATCCAGTTCAAGGTGGGCACGGGCGGACAGGCCGCCGAGTACCTCGGAGAGTGGGACTTCCCGCTCAACAAACTGCTCCACAAGGCGCTGGACATCTACATGTCGCGCCGCTGAGCCGGCCCGAACCGCATGCCGAGGCGCTGGTCCGGCCCGGTATCGCCCCGTCGGTCCGGCGGATCCGCCACAATTCCCTTTCATATCTCTGATACACCGCAGCCACGAGAAAGGTTCCGGGACCGGCCATGGCGCTCACGCTCTACGTCGACACCGCGCGCTGGCGGGCACACCACAAGCACGTGCAGGAGCAGTTCCCGGGGCTCGTCCCCGTCTGCAAGGGCAACGGCTACGGCTTCGGCCACGAACGGCTCGCGGACGAGGCCACCCGCCTCGGCTCCGACGTCCTCGCCGTCGGCACCACGTACGAAGCCGCCCGGATCAAGGACTGGTTCGGCGGCGATCTGCTGGTCCTGACGCCGTTCAGGCGGGGCGAGGAGCCCGTACCACTGCCCGACCGTGTCATCCGCTCCGTATCGTCCATCGACGGCGTGTACGGCCTCGTGGGGGCCCGCGTCGTCATCGAGGTCATGTCCTCGATGAAACGGCACGGCGTGAGCGAGCAGGATCTGCCGCACCTGCACTCCGCCATAGAGAACGTCCGGCTGGAGGGTTTCGCGATCCACCTGCCATTGGACCGCACCGACGGCTCGGACGCCGTCGAGGAGGTCATCGGCTGGATGGACCGCCTGCGCGCGGCCCGCCTGCCGCTGCACACGATGTTCGTCAGCCACCTCAAGGCCGAGGAACTCGCGCGGCTGCAGCAGCAGTTCCCGCAGACCCAGTTCCGCGCCCGCATCGGCACGCGGCTGTGGCTGGGGGATCACGACGCGACCGAATACCGCGGGGCCGTCCTGGACGTCACGCGCGTCTCCAAGGGCGACCGCTTCGGCTACCGGCAGCAGAAGACGGCCTCCGACGGCTGGCTCGTCGTCGTGGCGGGCGGTACGTCGCACGGCGTGGGCCTGGAGGCCCCGAAGGCGCTGCACGGCGTCATGCCGCGCGCCAAGGGCGTCGCCCGCGCCGGCCTCGCGACGGTCAACCGGAACCTTTCTCCGTTCGTCTGGGCGGGCAAACAGCGCTGGTTCGCGGAGCCCCCACACATGCAGGTCTCCATCCTCTTCGTGCCCTCGGACGCCACTGAGCCGAAGGTGGGCGAGGAACTGGTGGCCCATCTGCGGCATACCACGACGCAGTTCGACCGCATCGTCGAACGCTGACTCCGAGCCTCGAACCACTCGCACACAGCAGAAGGGCCGTACACGGACACCGTGTACGGCCTTTTGCGTGGCTCCCCTACACCCCGTTCGCTCAGGGCGAACTGTCCCCGGCAGTCGCGCCCCCGCTGCCCCACTCGACTTGCGGCCCGTCGAAATGTGCCGCGTGTCGCGGCGGATGAGCCGCGGCGCCGAGGACGAAGACGTCCTCCGCACCATCCAGCGGACCGCCTGACGGGTCGTCGTCACCAGCTCGGCGCACCATGTCGCGATCTGGCATGAAGATGTCGCGTACGACCACGGCACACAGATACAGCGTCCCCAACAGGTGGAGGGCGATGGCCAGCTGGTAGCCGTCGGTCGGCAGACCCTTGTGGGCCTCCCCGCTCGTCGTGTAGGCGAGGTACATCCAGATCCCCAGGAAGTACGCGACCTCGCACGCCTGCCAGATCAGGAAGTCCCGCCAGCGCGGCCGGGCCAGCGCGGCGAGGGGGACCAGCCACAGCACGTACTGGGGGGAGTAAACCTTGTTGGTGAGGATGAAGGCCGCGATGATCAGGAAGACGAGCTGGGCGAAGCGAGGGCGGCGCGGAGCGGTGAGCGTGATCGCGGCCAGGCCCACACAAATGAGCAGCATCATGATCAGCGCCCATGTGTTCGCCGAGTCGGACGTGATCGTGATCTTCAGCCACTGTGAGACGAAGAGGAAGACCGACCCGAAGTCGACTCCCCGGTCGTGACTGAAGCTGTAGAACTTCGCCCACCCTTCCGGTGCGAAATACATGACCGGAAGGTTCACGGCGAGCCAGGCGCCGACGGCGCCGAGCAGCGCCGTTCCGAACTCGCGCCACCTGCCGGCCCGCCAGCACAGCAGGAAGAGCGGTCCGAGCACCAGGAAGGGGTAGAACTTGGCGGCCGTGGCGAGCCCGATCAGCACCCCGAACGCCAGAGCACGGCCCCGTGACCACATGAGCATCGCGGCGGCCAGCAGGGCCACGGCGAGGAGATCCCAGTTGATGGTGGCCGTCAGCGCGAAGGCGGGCGCGAGAGCGACCAGGAGGCCGTCCCAGGGGCGGCGACGGTGGGTGCGCGCGGTGCAGACGGCGATGACCGCCGCGCACGCCATCAGCATCCCCGCGTTGACCATCCAGTAGATCTGCTCCTGGTCCTGGATGCTCCCGCTGCCCGGAGTGAGCCAGGCCGCGACCTCCATGAACACGCCGGTCAGCACCGGGTACTCGAGGTAGTCCATGTCGCCGGGGATCTTGTCGAAGTACGGCACGAGACCGTCGGCGAAGCCGCGCCCCTGGTACAGGTGCGGGATGTCCGAGTAGCACGCGTGGGTGTACTGCGAACTGGCACCGAAGAACCAGCCCCCGTCGTAGCACGGCAGCTTCTGCACCATGCCAAGGGCGAACATGCCGATCGCGATGAGCGCGACCACCCGCACCGGAGTCCACCAGGACGTCCCGAGCAGGACCCGTCGGCCGATGGGGCCACCGATCAGCTCACTGCCGCTCGCCGCGACCTCGTCCTCCCTGGTCGGCCGTACCAGCTCCGGCTCGTGCGCGCTCGCTCGCGTCGTCTCTGCACTGGGCATGCCGCACATCCTGCCGTACGCGTCTAGGAATATGCCGAGGGCCGCCACACCTGGTCGGTGCAGCGGCCCTTGTTTCACGTGAAACGGTGTGTTTCACGTGAAACACGCACGGAGACGGCTATCCGTTCGGTCCTCCGAAGATTCCGCCGTTGCCGTTGGCGTTGCCTCTTGTGCTCCCGCTGGTCGTGGTCTCCGTCGGTGTTGCGGACACTCCTCCGTCCGTGCCACCGGTATCGGTACCGCCAGTGCCCGTGCCACCGGTGTCGCTGCAGTTCCACCCGAAGTTTCCACAGGTCTCGCTCGTCGAGGGCGAGGGAGACGTGACGCTCTCACTGGGCGAAGGAGTCGGCGTCGGGCTCTCCGTCGCGCTTTCGGTGGCCGAGGGGGTCACGGTCGGGCTCGGAGTGTCGTTGAGCACCTTGCCGATGTCCTCGGGCGTCGGGAAGTCCACCGCCTTTTTGCCCTTGAGTGCCTGCTCCATGTAGTCGCGCCAGATCTGGGACGGGAACGAGGCACCGTGAATGGTCTTCTCGCCGCCCGTGCCGTACATCTGCAGGAACTCACGTCCCTTGTTGCTCTCGTTGTCGTCCATGCGGTACATGCCGATCGCGGTCGACAGCTGCGGGGTGTAGCCGACGAACCAGGCGGACTTATTGCCGTCGGTGGTACCGGTCTTGCCGGCCACCTCGCGGCCGGTCAGCTGGGCGTTGGTACCGGTTCCCTTCTCGACCACGGTCTTCAGGACGTCGGTGACGTTGTCGGCGACCTGCTCAGTGAAGGCCTGCTTGGTCTTCGCGACGTCTTGGTGCAGGAACTTCGTGCCGTCCTTGTCGGTGATCTTCTCGACCGAGTAGGGCTCGCGCTGCTTGCCGCTGGCCGCGAACGTTGCGTATGCGCCCGCCATGCGGATCGCGCTCGGGGAGGACGTGCCCAGGGAGAAGGACGGATAGTTGGCACTGGCCAGACTCGACTTCAGAATGCCCGCGTCCAGGACGGACTCCTTGACCTTGTCCAGGCCGACATCCATGCCCAACTGAACATATGCGGAGTTGACGGACTCGCGCATCGCCTCGCGGAGATCAATCTTGTAGCTGGGTGGGTTGTAGGACTGCCCACCGTCGTTCTTCTGAAGCCACTCGTTACCGTTCTTGTCCTTCCAGACGGTGTGGTCGTAGTCCTGGATCTTCAGCTTGTTCTTGCCGCTGTACAGGCTCTTCGGGGAGACGATGGTGCGTTCGTCCTGCGCCTGGACGGGGTCACCGTTGGGATTCCGGGCACCCCACGACATGGCGGCCGCAAGCACGAAGGGCTTGAACGTCGAACCCACCTGGGCACCGGTCTGGTCGGCGTTGTTGGTGAAGTGCTTGGTCGCGTCCTCACCGCCGTATATGGCCTGGATCGCACCGGTGTCCGGGTCGACGGAGGCCCCGCCGAACTGGACGTATTTGTCCGTCTTCGGACGCAATTTGGGCTTGATGTTCGCCTTGCGAACCTTATCCACGGCCTTCGTGAGCGCATCAACCTTCGTCTTGTCGAAGGTCGTGTGGATCGAGTAGCCGCCCTGCTGAAGCTGGTTGGCGGTGATCTTGGTGTTGTTGATGATGTAGCCCTTGGCGAGGTCGACGAGATAGCCGACCTGGCCGCTGAGCCGGGTGTTCGACCGCGGGTTCTGCCACTTGGGGAGATCTTTGTACGTGTTCCGCACCGCGGCGCTCAGGTGGCCGTACTGGACCTCCTTGTTCAAGGTGTCCGCCCACTGGGCCTTGGCCCGCTTCCTGTTGGCGTCGGGTGTGGCGGCCGGGTCGAACGTCGTCGCACCCGCGGGGTCGTAGTACGTGGCGCCCTTGAGCATCGCCGCCAGGAAGGCGCACTCACTGGGGTCCAGCTTCACGGCGTCCTTGTTGAAGTAAGCGCGCGCGGCCGCCTGGATTCCATAGGCCCCGCGACCGTAGTACGCGGAGTTCAGGTAGCCGGCCATGATGTCTTCCTTCTTGACCGTGGCGCCGACCTTTATCGCTACGAAGATCTCCTTGAACTTTCTGGAGATCGTCTGCGACTGGTCGTCCAGCATCGCGTTCTTCACGTATTGCTGGGTGATGGTCGAGCCGCCCTGTGTCTGGCCGCCTTTGGCCATGTTGAGGAAGGCGCGGGCGATGCCCTTCGGGTCGATGCCGCTGTCGGTCTCGAAGGTCTTGTTCTCCTGCGAGATGACGGCGTACCGCATCGCCTCGGGGATCTGCGAGTAGTTGATGATCTGGCGGTTCGTCTCACCGCCGGTGGCGACCATCTCGCTGCCGTCGGCCCAGTAGTAGACGTTGTTCTGCGCCCTGGCGGTGTCGGCGACCTTCGGGACGGACACCATCGCGTACGCGATGCCCGCCACCGCGACCAGGCTGCCGCAGAAGCCGATGAACAGTCCCGTCACGAGCTTCCAGGACGGGACCCAGCGCCCGACGCCGTACTTGCCCGCGCGCGGGTAGTCGATGATGCGCTTCTTGGCAGGCCCCGGGGCACGGCCTCGGCCGCGTGCCGGCCCGTTGGGACCGCCGGGTCCGCGGCGGCCGCCGGGAGCCGTGGCGTCGGCCGCTCTGCGTCGGCCTCCGCCGCTACCTCTCTGTGCCGCCCGTCGGGCCTCGGCACGGCCACCGTACGGGCGCTCTTCTTCACCCCCCGACCCGTAGGAGTCGGAAGGAGACCCGGTGGCGCCTCGCGGTGCCGCGCGGCGACCGGAGGACGACCCGGACTGGCCGCGTCGGGCCGCGGCACGTCCGCCTTCCTGCGGCTGCGGCAGTTTGCGACGGTGCTCGCTCATCGAACGATTACTCCTCGGGCAGGCGCACCCGTGCGCGCCTGGAAACGGCGGCTGGTTTCCGGTCCCCCCGAAGTACGGATGTGGTCGTTTGCGCATTCACCCGTACTGCACCGAAGACGAGGACGTCCTCAGACGTCACTCGGTTCCCGGTGGTGTGCATGCCGCACAGACTACGCACCCTCAAAACCTACCTAGGGCCGAAGTTCACCCCAAATCAGGCAACTTGCTTCGTATGAATCGGTGATGTGACGCCGTTCACCGTGACCCCACTTGTCGCATCCGCATGACCGTTCTATCGTGCTGATGTATCGAGTCGATACATCAGCACGGCATAAAGGCCGTGCCGACGAGGCAGCGACAGGGAGGAGGCGACGATGAGCCGGCGTTCCGGGATCCTCGAGTTCGCCGTACTCGGCCTGCTCCGCGAGTCCCCGATGCACGGCTATGAGCTGCGCAAACGACTCAATACATCACTGGGGGTGTTCCGTGCTTTCAGCTACGGGACGCTCTACCCCTGCCTCAAGACGCTGGTCGCCAACGGCTGGTTGATCGAGGAATCGGGGTCCACGCCCGAGGACGCCCTCGCAGCGACACTCACAGGGCGTCGCGCCAAAATCGTCTACCGGTTGACGGCGGAAGGCAAAGAGCACTTCGAGGAGCTGCTCTCGCAGACGGGCCCCGACGCGTACGAGGACGAGCACTTCGCCGCTCGCTTCGCCTTCTTCGGGCAGACCTCACGCGACGTACGCATGCGCGTACTGGAGGGCCGCCGCAGCCGGCTCGAGGAGCGCCTGGAGAAGATGCGCGCCTCTCTGGCGCGCACCCGGGAGCGCCTCGACGACTACACGCTTGAGCTCCAGCGCCACGGAATGGAGTCCGTGGAGCGCGAAGTGCGCTGGCTGAACGAGCTCATCGAGAGCGAGCGGACGGGACGGGACGTCAAGCGTCCCGCCTCCGAAGGCTCCGCTCAGCAGGACAACACATCTGGAGAGACGGGCGGCCTGCCCCGGCACCGGGACAGCACCCGGCCGGATCCGTCCGACGACACCACCAGGTGAGACCCGTTCGGGGTTTTCACCGAGTACTTACAGGGAGCAATCGGAATGGGTTCGGTTCGCGTAGCCATTGTCGGCGTGGGCAACTGCGCCGCCTCGCTGGTGCAGGGCGTCGAGTACTACAAGGACGCCGACCCGGCGTCCAAGGTGCCCGGCCTGATGCACGTCCAGTTCGGCGAGTACCACGTCGGTGACGTCGAGTTCGTCGCCGCCTTCGACGTCGACGCGAAGAAGGTCGGCCTCGACCTCTCCGACGCCATCGGTGCCAGCGAGAACAACACCATCAAGATCTGCGACGTGCCGAACAAGGGCATCACGGTCCAGCGCGGCCACACCCTGGACGGTCTCGGCAAGTACTACCGCATGACCATCGAGGAGTCCGCCGAGGCCCCGGTCGACATCGTCCAGATCCTCAAGGACAAGCAGGTCGACGTCCTCGTCTGCTACCTGCCCGTCGGTTCCGAGGACGCGGCGAAGTTCTACGCCCAGTGCGCCATCGACGCCAAGGTCGCCTTCGTCAACGCCCTCCCGGTCTTTATTGCCGGCACCAAGGAGTGGGCGGACAAGTTCACCGAGGCCGGCGTCCCGATCGTCGGCGACGACATCAAGTCGCAGGTCGGCGCCACCATCACGCACCGTGTGATGGCGAAGCTGTTCGAGGACCGCGGTGTCCGTCTCGAGCGCACCATGCAGCTCAACGTCGGCGGCAACATGGACTTCAAGAACATGCTGGAGCGCGACCGCCTCGAGTCCAAGAAGATCTCGAAGACGCAGGCCGTCACCTCGCAGATCCCCGACCGCGACATGGGCGAGAAGAACGTCCACATCGGCCCGTCGGACTACGTGGCCTGGCTGGACGACCGCAAGTGGGCGTACGTCCGCCTCGAGGGCCGTGCCTTCGGTGACGTCCCGCTGAACCTGGAGTACAAGCTCGAGGTCTGGGACTCCCCGAACTCCGCCGGTGTCATCATCGACGCCCTGCGCGCCGCGAAGATCGCCAAGGACCGCGGCATCGGCGGCCCGATCCTCTCCGCGTCGAGCTACTTCATGAAGTCCCCGCCGGTCCAGTACTTCGACGACGAGGCCTACGACAACGTCGAGAAGTTCATCAAGGGCGAGGTCGAGCGCTAAGGCCCGCCTCTGGTTGGTCATTGAAGGTCCCCGGGCATTCTGCCCGGGGGCCTTCCCCGTATGTGAGGCTGTGCCCCATGGCTGTCGTGCGTGACCTGCGCGTACTCCTGTGTTTCCCGGGCTTCCGACGTCTGCTCGGCGTACGGCTGCTGTCCCAGGGCGCCGACGGCGTGTACCAGGTAGCGCTCGCCACCTACGTCGTCTTCTCACCGGAAAAGCAGACCTCGGCGGCGTCGATCGCCTCCGCAATGGCGGTGCTGCTGCTCCCGTATTCCCTCATCGGGCCTTTCGCGGGCGTACTGCTGGACCGCTGGCGGCGCCGCCAGATCTTCCTGTACGGCAACCTGCTGCGGTCGGCACTGGCCTGTGTGACCGCCGTCCTGATGCTCAGCCATGTCCCCGACTGGCTCTTCTACGTGTCCGCGCTGTGCGTCACCGCGGTCAACCGCTTCGTGCTGGCCGGCCTTTCGGCCGCGCTGCCCCGCGTCGTCGACTCCCACCGGTTGGTGATGGCCAACTCCTTGTCCCCGACCGCCGGAACTCTCGCCGCGACCGTGGGCGGAGGTCTCGCTTTCGTCGTACGGCTGGTCGTCTCGGACTCCGACGCGGCAGTCGCCCTCGTCGGGGCGGCCTTGTATCTGTGCGCCGCGGTCGCGTCGCTGCGCATCGCCCCTGAATTGCTCGGACCCGACCTTGAGTTGGTTCAGCTTCGCCTGGCCAAGGCGCTCGTGGGCACCGCGCGCGGCCTTGCGGCGGGCGTGCGCCATCTGGCAGAGCCCGCTCGGCGGGAGGCTGTCTGGGCGCTCTTGGCGATGACACTGATGCGTTTCTGCTACGGCGCCCTGACCGTCATGGTGCTGATGCTCTGCCGGTACGCCTGGGCGCCCGCCTCCGCGTCCGGCTCGAACACCGGACTCGCGCTGCTGGGACTCGCGGTGGGCATCTCCGGGGCGGGCTTCTTCGCCGCGGCCGTGGTGACTCCCTGGGCTGCGGGGCGTCTGGGCACCGGCGGCTGGATCGTCGCGTGCGCGGGCGCCGCCGCGATCCTGGAGCCCGCGCTCGGCCTCCCGTTCGCCGCCGCGCCGATGCTGGTCGCCGCGTTCGTCCTGGGCCTGACCACACAGGGCGCGAAGATCGCCACGGACACGATCGTGCAGTCCTCGGTCGACGACGGCTTCCGCGGCCGGATCTTCTCCCTCTACGACGTCCTGTTCAACGTCGCCTTCGTCGGCGCGGCCGCAGTAGCCGCTCTCCTACTGCCTTCTGACGGACGCTCGATTTCCCTGGTCGTCACGGTGGCGGCTCTCTACGCGGCAATTGCTGCATCTATGGCCCGCTTTGAACTGCAGTAAGTGTCACATCAGTGCCACAGAGCCCCTCCGGGCTACTAGGTTGTCACAGGGTCCCGATAACTTACGTGCGTCTTATTCGCGTCACGCGCCTACGTTCTAGGGGGACCCCCAAGTGACCACTCCGCCGCCCCAGGGCCAGAACCCGTTCGCCCAGGGCCAGCAGCCCTACGGCCAGCCGCCCCAGGGTCAGGCCCCGTACGGCCAGCAGCCGCCGCAGGGTTACCCGCAGCAGCCCGGCCATCCCCAGCAGCCCGGCTTCCCGCAGCAGGCGACCGCCCCGTACGCCCCGGTCCCGCCGCAGCGGCCGAAGCGCGGCATCAAGCAGTATCTGCGCATCGGGATCGTCGTCGTCGGCCTCATAGCCGCCGGCGTCGGCTACCTCGCGAGTCGTCACGACCCCGACACCGCCAAGGTCGGCGACTGCATGAGCATCAGCGACCCGAACAACGCCGCCCACCCTGGGCTCAAGGTCGTGGACTGCAGCAACTCCACGGCCAAGTACAAGGTGGCGCAGAAGAAGACCGACAACTCCGGCTGCGACCGTACCAAGTACGCCGAATACACCCAGACCGGCAGCACCGACTTCACCCTCTGCCTGACGCCATACTCCGCCAAGTAGGAGATTCAGCCAAGGGGCGGTGTTTCACGTGAAACACCGCCCCTTCGCGCTGCCGCGGGGGGGGTTTGGCAGGTGGAAAAAAAAACCCCGCCCCGGGGCCCACACA